>NZ_LASY01000055.1:0-56796 GCF_000973155.1 Grimontia sp. AD028
GTAGAATAACTACTTATCGAAATTTCCCGCCTTGTTCTCGAGCATTTTTCCTGCGCTATTTCTGATCAGCTACCTACTGTGATTGGCATTAGAAGTGCTTTTCAGTGACCGACTTTCTGCTTAAGAAAATCAATGAACAGCCGCGTTTTGGTGTGGTTGTACTCAAGCTTCGGATAATAGGCGTAAGCCGCACTTTTCGGCTGACGCACATCCGGTAGCACGGGCACCAGTAATCCCTGATCCAACTCCTTTCTGACCGTGACATCTCCAACCAGAATAATGCCAAGTCCAGCCACCGCAGCGTTCACTAAGGCTTCAGGGTTGGGTGAGACAAAGTTTCCGCTCAGGCGTAGCTTTCGACCATGCTCAAACTCGTGCTCTTGTGGGTGGCTGGTGGAGCCATAGAGCAGGCAGTTGTGATGCAAGAGCTGCTCTTGATCGACTATCGGTGGGTGCTGCGCGAGATAAGTCGGTGAAGCAAAAAAGCGCGGCTGGAAATCAAACAGCTTGGTGGCGATAAAGCTTGCTGAGTTGAAGTCTGCCAGTTCGCGGGTGATTACCACATCCAGATTTGGGTCTGGGAGTTGCCCGGGTGCGAGAGTATGCAGTTCCACCTGAATGTTCGGGTACGCCGAAAGAAACTCGCCGATATTGTTGACCAACAGTCGGCTTCCAGTCGCAAGCGGAGCACCAATTCGCAGCACGCCGCTAACTTCGCCGTAAGTGGATGTGGTTTCAGAGACCAGTTGCGTCCAGTCGTCCAGCAAAAGTTTTCCACGTTGATAAAACAATCGTCCTGCATCGGTCATGGTTAGGGTGCGGGTAGTGCGCTTTAACAGTTGAACCCCAAGTTGATTTTCCAGCCAGGCCAACCGCTTGGAGAGGGCAGAACTCGAGGTGTTGAGCTTGGTTGCAGCTTGAGCCAGCGAACCCATTTCAACCACAGTGACATAACTTTTCGCGCAGGTAATCCAATCCATTTATTGACTCATTCCGGGGTTTATCAACCGAGTATCGACTTTGCGTTCACTTTCATAACGGGAACAACGATAATAACTAATTCAAGGCCGATTGGCCTTCTGAACTTATTTTTGCTGAGAAGGGATCAGCAAAACCCTTCATTTGGATAGTACATGAGAAAAGTTGCCGGGATGAAGCTGACCAACCGATTGGTCGCTTTTGTAACGCTTATTGTTGTTTGTGCCATGTTCGTGCTTTTTATTGGTGGTGCAATCAGTTTTCGTAAATTGGGAACGGACTTCCTCTCCCATTATCTCAGCAAAGTGGTGGTCGAAATTGACCATGCGATTGCCAACCCTGTCTCTAACGAAAATATCGGACTTTGGCTTCCGCAGCTATTGAAAGCCAGTGACATCGTTGAGCTGGAAATTAACAGCAAAACCGGCCTTTTGTATCACTATGAACAAATCCAAACGGTAGGAAAATCGCTGGATTTGATTGTGAACCGCTACGATCTCCCGAGTAATCCCGGCTTCTTCATTGTGATTAAATCGGTTCCGCCGTATGCGGATTTTGCCTATTCGATAGGCGCAATGTCTTCGCTGTCGCTTGCAGTACTCGTCATTGTGCTTGCGTTATCGTGGGGTATCAGGTGGCTGCGAACCCAGCTCTTGGGTGCAGAATTGTTAGAACACCGTGGCCGATTAATTCTGGCTGGACGGGCGGAAGAAGTGCATACCGGTGATGAACGTGAATGGCCAGCAACGGCCAGTATTGCGCTCGACCAGATGATTGCAGAACTTCGCGAAGCGCGTCAGGAACGCAGTCGCTTTGATACTTTTATCCGCTCCAACACCTTCCTGGATAAACTCACAGGCGCAGCTAACCGCGTGATGTTCGACAACCGTCTGCAAACCCTATTGCAAGATAAAGGTGCGCAAGGTGCAGTGCTGATGATCCGCATTGGCGACTGGGACACTCTGGTGCATGAGTCTGGCAAAGAAGGCGCTGACGAGTGGGTCAAAGAAGTCGGCAACGTGCTGTCGAATGCGATTCTCCGCTTCCCTGACGCGGTGCTTGCCCGTTACTACGACACGGAATTTGCAGTATTGCTCACGCATCAGTCGGCCAAAGACGCCCGTTTGTTTGCCACCCAATTGATGAAAGCACTGGAGCGCCTGACCCCGCCTGAGTGCCTGGAAGAGGAAAACTGGGTGCACCTCGGTATGACCTTCTTTACCACCGGTGAGCGCCGGGGCCGCCTGATGGAAGAGGCCGACATGGCGAAACGCAGCGCTGTGCTTCAGGGTAGCAATGGCTGGTATGCGTTTAAGAAAGATGTTGTAGCAGACGAAGCTCGTGGCAGTGTTCGCTGGCGAACCTTGTTGACCCGTGTGTTTGAAGTGGGTGGCCCGGATCTTTACCGACAGGCAGTGAAAGATGCCAAAGGGGAAGAGCTGCATACCGAACTGCTTGCGCGCATCAAAGATGAAAATGGCCTCATCATCAAAGCATCACGCTTTATGAACGGTATCGATCTGGTGGGCATGAACAGCACGTTAGATAGACGTGTGGTCGGCAAAGCGCTTCATCTTCTTCGCACGGGCGACGGACGTGAAGTGTTGTCTATTAATGTCTGCGCTGAATCACTGGGCCAGCGTGCGTACCAAACCTGGTTGCGAGATACCTTGCTGCAAACGCCTCGTAGCGTGCTCAACCGCCTGCAAATTGAAGTCTCTGAAGCGCCGCTGGTCAAGCACTTCGATGCTGTCAGACCGACGCTTCGCATGGTTCGCGCACTGGGTTGTGCGGTGGTGGTGGATCAGGCTGGCCGTTCTGTGGTGAGTACCCACTACGTGAAAGATATCCAACCGAAATACATCAAACTCCATCGAAGCCTTATCCGCGACATTCATCAGCGTCCGGAGAACCAGTTGTACGTACGCAGTATGTTGGGAGCCTGTGACCCGACACCAACCCAAGTGCTGGCGGTGGGAGTGGAATCCCAGCAGGAATGGAAAGTGCTTTTACAACTTGGGGTTATGGGTGGGCAGGGACGTTTTCTGGGCGCAGAACTCTCTTCCAGTCCAGCCACGCGCAAGAGGCAACGTTGGCGCAAACAATGATATGGATCGAGCATTGTTTATAAAACGCTCAATTGCGTCATGAAACTGTCGCACGCATACTTATTTTTTGGCGGGAAATTTGATAGAATATAGTGTACTTCAAACACTTTATTAACATTTCCCGAGCAATTATTAGGTGCAGATGGCAGTTTCTACTCTTTTTGCAAAATTTTCCCCTGTAAAACAACGGGGTATTGTCAGCCTTGTCGCGTCAGCCGAACAGGTGGTGATCGCGTATCAAGATGACAATGAAAAGACGCAATTGGACGCGCAGGCCGTTACCCAATCTGACCCTTGGACGGCAGCGACCCAACTGATTTCTCGTCACGGGATCAGCAAGGCAGACGTACATCTGGTGCTCGGGCATGGCCTCTATCAATCCCTGTTGATTGATGATCCCGGTTTATCTGATGAAGACAAACGCGCAGCTTTACCATTTCAGCTGAAAGACTTCATTTCTGATTCGCCGTCGGACATTGTCGCTGATGGCTTTAGCTCGCCAGTGGCAAACCGTTTTCAGGCATTTGTCTGCCACAAGCTGCCGCTTGTCCAGTTCAGCAAAGCGCTGGAAAAAAGTCAGTGCCGACTCACTAACGTATCCCTTGAAGATGTGGCGCTGCGCCAGTGGACGCAACTGGATAAAACCGAGATGGTACTGAGTCGTGATAGCCATGGCGTGTTGCAGTTGGCTGCATTCCATCTGGGACGTCTTTGTTTTCAACGCCAGATCCGCGGTGTGATGCTGGAAGGGCAAATGATGCCCCCATCGGTTGTTGATGACTTAGCATTGGAAGTACAGCGTTCGCTCGATTATTTGCGGTCACAACTGAAAAGCGCGCAAGTGACAGGATTGGTCGTCAGTGTTCATGGCATCGACGATACCGAGTTGGCGTTTCAACTGTCTTCACGTTTATCTGTTGCGGTGCGCCCGCAGCAGCTTTTTGATACCGGTGCCCATCATCAACACATTGCGATGGCCGCGTTAAGCCACGACTATTCTCCGGATGTGAACCTATTCAGCGACGATCTGTCACCCAAAGCGCCGCTGCTGACGTTCGAAAAAATGCTTCTGGTATGGGGCGCAACCTCACTGCTGGTGGTGTTAGTGGCTGCTTACCAACAATTTTCACTGGCGCAAGCCGAGAAGTTTTTTTCACTGGCAGACAGCGAGCGACAGAGCGCACAGAGTCTTTCCGATGAGCTTAACGAGCAAATGGCTTTGCATCTGCCATCGGTAAGCCTGACCAATGAGGTGAATGAGAAAAAAGCCGCCATTGAAGCTAAGCGTCGTGCGTTGGCTGCGGTGAAACAGCATGACTCTGCACTTCAGCAAGGTCATGCAGAGACCTTCCGTGCGCTGGCCTCACTTTCTCGCCACGATATTTCCGTGTCTTCTATTTCTGTTAGTCAACAGTCGCTCGATTTGAGCGGACTGGCTGCCACTCCTGCTTCTGTTCCGGCTTGGCTGCAGACATTCAATTCTCAGCCACCACTGGCAGATCGTGTTTTCGAGCAAATGGCGCTGAGCCGCGATGAGAAAAACCGCCTGAACTTCAATCTGGTATCCAAACGTGAAAGCGGGGAGAGCGCGAAATGAATGCACTACTCACCCGCGGTAAAGACGCGTTTGAGGCTCTGAGCATCCGCGAACAGTGGATGATTGCACTGGCAGGCTGGATGGCGATTCTCGGCTTGGGTTTGTTCCTCTTTATAGAGCCTGTAAGTAAGACGCTGACACAGCTGGAAACGCAGATTCTTCAGTCAGAGCGCACGACCGAAGACTTGGTGACACTCAATCGTCTGAAGCAGGAAAAGCTGCACACCTCACCAAACACTGAGCTTGAAGCTGAGTTGGTAACACTCAATCAAGAGATTTCAGCCCTTGATAGCGAAATGGAGCGCAAAGTGGATGGTTTGGTTACTGCCGCCCAAATGTCTTCATTGATGGAAGCTGTGCTGAGACAGTCTGAACGTTTGACGCTGGTATCAATGAATTCCTTGCCACCGCAACAACTGACAGACACTGAGGATGCGGGTTACTACATCCATCCTGTTGAAATTACGCTGGAAGGGCGTTACTTCGACATTGTTGATTACCTGAGTGCACTGGAAGCCTTGCCCGTCAAATACTACTGGCAAAGCGTGGACTACAGCGTGAAGGAATACCCGAAGGCTGAAGTCACCATTGAGGTTTACACCCTGGGTGAAAGTGCCGTGTTTATCGGGGGCAAAAATGAAATTACTGAATAGCGTTCTGATTATGTTTTCGCTGTTGCTGCCGATAACGTCTTTAGCAGAGAGCGATCCGACAGCGCCGCTAGGCTTTACGCCTTCCTCTCAGCCCGCGAAGAAAAAGGTATATCGCTTGCCAAAACTGGACGCGATTTTGTGTGCGAGCGATGGCAGTTGTTCTGCTGTGTTGAATGGCAAGAGCGTGAGGAAAGGTCAAAGCATCAATGGCTACGTTGTCAGCCAAATCAATGAAGAGCGCGTAACGCTGAGCCGTGGTGGCAAGCGTTGGGCATTGACCGTATTTAACGAGCAGGTAGTACAGTGAAGACACATTCATTACTGAGCAAAGGTTTACTGACCTTCGCCGCAGCGATGCTGTTGTCGGCGTGTCAGAGCGTGGGACATCAAAAGCCAACTGAAATACAGGAAGCGCTGAACGAGGCTTATGCACAGAGCACTTCCCAGCCATTGACGGAATTGCCAGATGCGGTCACTCAGGATTTGATGGGGGACTTCTCTGACACCTCTGGCAGTGGCGTGTTGACTGAAAAACGCCTGCGCATCAATGCCAATAATGTGGATGCCAAAGCCTTCTTTGGTTCCTTGGTTCAAGGTACGGATTTCAATCTGGTGATGCATCCGGAAGTGGGCGGGAAGGTCACCGTTTCCCTGAAAGATGTCACCGTGCCTGAAGCGTTGGAAGTGGTTTCTGATATCTACGGCTACAACGTCGAAATCAATGGTCGCCTGATCCAGATTTTCCCGGCGGTACTGCGCACGGAAACTTTCCCGGTGGATTACCTTCAGCTTCAACGCGCTGGGGTGTCACTGACTTCTATCAGCACAGGTGCCGTTTCAACGGATTCCAGCTCCGGCAGCGGAGATGATGAAAAAACTGAGCGTACCTCAGTGCCTACGGGCGGAACCGTGATTGAAACCCGTGCGGAAAGCAATTTCTGGGCGCAGCTCGAACGCGCTGTCGCGGCCATGATTGGTAATGGCGATGGACGCAGCATTGTGGTCTCACCACAAGCGAGCCTTATCACGGTGAAGGCATATCCGAATGAACTTCGCGAAGTGAAACGTTTCCTCGACGCGTCACAAGCACGCCTGAAGCGTCAGGTGATTCTGGAAGCCAAAATCCTCGAAGTGACCTTGAGTGATGGCTATCAGCAGGGTGTTAACTGGTCGGATATTACGTCATCGATTGGCAGTGGTGGTGTGGAAATCACACGAGACGCGGCAGAACTTGCCGGCGACTTTATTTCCAATGTGATCGGTGGACAAACCAATATCACCATCTCGGATGGCAATTTCTCCGCGGTGATGAACTTCCTTGATACACAGGGCGATGTGAATGTGCTGTCGAGTCCTCGTGTCACTGCTGCCAACAACCAGAAAGCGGTCATTAAAGTCGGTGGTGACGAGTACTTTGTCACGGATATTTCTTCCAGCGACACCTCGGGTGATAACTCAGACTCTGGCCCGAACATCGAATTAACACCTTTCTTCTCAGGTATCTCCCTAGATGTGACGCCGCAAATCGACGATGACAATGGCGTACTGCTGCATGTTCACCCAGCGGTGATTGATGTGGTGACAGAAGAGAAAACTATCCAACTGGGTACTTCATCACAGCCTTATGTGTTGCCACTGGCTAAGACCTCTATCCGTGAGTCGGACTCTATCATTCATGCTCAATCTGGCGATGTCGTCGTCATTGGTGGCCTGATGAAATCGAGCTACGAAGAAATGGTCTCTAAAGTGCCACTTCTCGGCGATATTCCGGGTCTAGGCAATCTATTCCGCAACGTGAACCGCATGAAGCAGAAAACCGAACTGGTGATCTTGCTGCAACCTTCTGTGGTGGGTGAGCAAACCTGGCAAGAAGAGATCAACCGTTCACGTCAGCTGTTGAACGACTGGTTCCCGGAAAACTAAGCCAGCCCTATGTATATGTCGCACTTTGGCCTCAATGCCGCGCCATTTAGTTTGACCCCGGACACACGCTGCTTTTTCGGCGTGCGTTCGCACGTGGATGCGATAAATACCTGCGTGTCGGCGATGGAAATGGGCGAAGGTTTGGTCAAAGTGACAGGCGAAGTGGGTACAGGAAAAACCATGGTGTGCCGTTTGGTGCTCAAAGCATTGAGCGAAAGCTTTACCTTGGTATTTCTGCCAAACCCAGCCAATACGGTAGCAGGGTTGCATCGCCTGATTGCTGATGAACTTGGCATTGATGAACAGGTGACGGAAGACAAGCTGCTTGGTGCAATCCAACAGGCAGCCATTGCAGCTGCACGAGATGAAAAGCCTGTCGTGATCCTTTGTGATGAAGTGCAGGCCATGCCGGATGAAGTGCTTGAAGCGATCCGCTTGCTGGGCAATCTGGAAACCGAGCAGCGTAAGCTGATCCAACTGATTATGTTCGGTCAACCAGAGCTAGATGAGCGCCTGTCCCAGCACAGTATGCGTCAGCTTTTGCAGCGTATCAGTTTCAGCGCAGAATTAACGCCGCTGAGCTTTGCTGAGACATCAGCCTATATCGACCACAGATTACAAGAACAGGGCGTTTCGCCACTGTTCTCTACGTGGGCAAAGCGCCGCATTTGGGTCGCCAGTCAAGGCATTCCGCGACTGGTGCATCAGCTTTGCCATAAATCGCTGTTATTGAGTTTTGGCAGGGGCAAACGCCGCGTCAGCGCGCATGCTGTTCGCCTTGCCATTAAAGATACACCTCTCGCCCGCAAGCACTCTGTGCTTCAGGCCGTTTGGGGGTAGGAAATCATGAGTGAATTAAACCGCATGTTGAGCGACCTTTCGTCGCCGAAAAACAGTGAAAAACATGTCACCGTTGCACCAATTCCTTCTGTATGGGGCTTTCGCTTTGCACGTGTAGTGCTGGCTCTGGTGGCGACTTTAGTGGGCGCGACAGGCATTTCATGGGCGGTCTCGGTAGGCAGTGAGAAAACCTTCTTAACTACGCCAATGGTGACACCGGAGCCTGTTTTCGTAGAGCCAGCGCCAAAAGCTATACCTTCTCCTACTCAGAAAGTGGTGAAAAGTGAGGTTAGCTATGTGGCGATGAAGGCGACGCCTGTTGTTGCTGTTGAGCCAACCTTTGAAACCAAAGCCGAAACCAAAGCAACTGAACAAGTCTCTGAGCCCATGCTGATGGCGAACGTTGAGAGTATTAAAGCAGCGCCTGTGCAAGAAAAAGTGGAACAAGAAGCTTCCCTGTCAGTGGAAACCATTGAACTGACTGGCGAGCAGTTGGCGGATATTGCTTATGACAAAGCGCAGAAGCGCGCCCAAGTCGGTGATACACAAAAAGCCATCGCTTTCCTGCGTGATGCGGTGAAATACAACCCGAGCCACATTGCTGCCACCAACCAATTGGCGGGACTTCTGTATGGTCGCAGTCAATTGCGAGATGCAGAAAGTGTGCTGCGTAAAGGCATCAGTGCCAACCCGAATTCCGCGACATTGAAACTCACACTGGCGCGTATGTATCAGCAAAGTGGCAGCGAAGAATCTGCGCTGAATGTGCTGTCTTCGTCAGTGCATTTGCTGGATGGCGAGCAGGTACGCTTCGTGTCCATGCGCGCGGCCTTGGCGCAAAAGCTGGGTAAGAACCTTGAAGCCAAGCAGAGCTATCAATGGCTGACAGAGCAAGAGCCGATGGACGGTCGTTGGTGGCTGGGACTTGGTGTGTCTGCTGAGAAAACCGGTGCTAATAAGGAAGCCGAAAAAGCCTATGGGAAAGCGGTGAAGTCCGGCGGTTTGAGCAACCAGTCGGTGAACTTTGCCCGCCAGCGTCTGGTTTACCTCCAGAACCTGAAACAGGGAGCGACAGATGGCCGTTAAACTTCGAAAACGTCTTGGCGACCTGCTGGTTGAAGAGCACATCATCACGGACGCTGACTTGAATGCCGCACTGTCCCGTCAATCTCAAACCGGACGTAAGCTCGGCGATACCCTGATGGAAATGGGTATTCTGACCGAGAGTCAGATGCTGGACTTCCTTGCCCGTCAGCTTGGTGTACCACTGATTGATCTTAGCTTGACCCAAGTTGACCCAAGTGCCGTCAGTTTGCTGCCAGAAGTGCATGCTCGACGTCTTCGCGCGCTGGTGATTGGCCGTATCGGTAATACTGTTCGTGTGGCGATGTCCGATCCTGCGGATCTGGCTTCACAGGAAAGTGTGCTGAACCAGCTTCATCAATATCAGGTAGAACTTCTGATCACGGCAGAACAGCCGCTGATCGACGCATTTGATCGCTACTACCGTCGCACCAGCGAAATCGCCTCGTTCGCCGAGCGTTTGCAGGCCGAACACGGTGTGAAGCTTGAGCAAAGCTTTGGTGCAGAAGAAGAGCAATCTGAAGAAGTCACTGTCGTTAAGCTGATTAATTCGCTGTTTGAAGACGCGGTGCAGGTGAATGCTTCGGACATTCACATCGAGCCAGATGCTGACGCACTGCGTATCCGTCAGCGTATTGATGGCGTGCTGCATGAAACATTGCTGAAAGAGCGTGCGATTGCTTCTGCACTGGTACTGCGCTTAAAGCTGATGAGTGGCATGGATATTTCTGAGAAGCGTTTGCCGCAGGATGGCCGCTTCAACATCAATGTCCGTGGCAATGCCATCGATGTGCGTGTATCGACGCTTCCGGTGCAATACGGCGAGTCTGTGGTGATGCGTCTTCTTAACCAGTCGGCCGGTGTGCTGCAACTGGAAGAAGTCGGTATGGATGCTCAGATGCTGGCGCGTTTCCGAAACCAGCTTCGTCGCCCACACGGCATGATTCTGGTGACCGGCCCGACAGGTTCGGGTAAAACCACCACGCTTTATGGCGCGCTCAATGAACTGAATGTGCCGGGCAAAAAGATCCTGACTGCGGAAGACCCGGTGGAATATCGTCTGCCTCGTATCAGTCAGGTACAAATTCAAAGCAAGATTGGCCTGAGCTTTTCTTCCGCGCTTCGCACCTTCCTCCGTCAGGATCCGGACATCATCCTGGTTGGTGAGATGCGTGATCTTGAAACCGTGGAAATCGGCCTTCGCGCGGCACTAACTGGTCACTTGGTGCTCTCGACCCTGCACACCAACAACGCCATCGACAGTGCGCTTCGTCTTCTTGATATGGAAGCGCCGGGGTATCTGGTAGCGAGTGCTGTTCGCGCCGTGCTGGCGCAGCGACTGATCCGACGTATCTGTCCGGATTGTAAAGTGCCTCACGCCACTGACGATGTGGAGCAGGTTTGGCTGACAACTACTCGCCCGGAAATGGCAGGGCATGGCTTCTACAAAGGCCGCGGCTGTCAGAGCTGTAACTTTACCGGCTACAAAGGCCGAATTGGTGTGTTTGAGCTTCTAGAAATCACGCCAGAGTTGATGGATGCCTTACGTGCTAACGACACCCAGTTGTTCTCTGCGCTGGCAGAACAGCAGGCAGGTTATAAGCCATTGGTTCACAGTGCGTTGGATTTTGCCAAGCAGGGACAAACTTCGCTGGAAGAAGCGATGAAGCTTTCTGAAGCGGCAGCGATGTCGCTGATAGGTGCCTGATGCCAAGGTATCGCTACACTGCGCGTAAGCCGAACGGAAAACGTGTTTCGGCGATTATTGAAGCTGCCAGCGAGAGCGATGCGATCGCCAATGTGTCGGCGTCTGGCGCGGTGTTGTTGTCACTGGAAGTCACCAAGGCGCGGGCACAAAAAGCCAATGAGCCGCTGTTCCAGCCAAAGGTGAAACTGGAGTCACTGGTGATTTTCAGCCGTCAGGCATACAGCTTGATAAAAGCGGGTGTCCCGCTGCTGCGTGCCATTAAAGGCTTGGCGCAAAGCACCACGGATAAGCCATTGAAAGCCGCGCTTGAAAGCGTCGCCAATGAGCTTTCCAACGGTCGCCCAATGTCGGCGGCAATGCGCGACCATGAAAATGTGTTCAGCGATTTGTTTGTCTCGCTGGTGCAGGTCGGTGAAAACACGGGTCGTCTCGATGATGCCATGCTCCAGCTGGCTGAATACTACGAGCAGGAAATGGAAACCCGCCGCCGGATTAAATCGGCGCTGCGTTACCCAACATTTGTGCTGATGGTGATCATCGGCGCGATGGCGTTTTTGAACGTCAAAGTGATCCCGCAGTTTGCAGGTATGTTTGCCAAATTCGGCTCTGATTTACCACTGCCGACCAAGATTTTGATGGCGACATCGAGCTTCTTTGTCGATTTCTGGTGGCTGCTGGTGTTTGGCACCGTTTGCTTGGTCGCAAGCTTACAGGTGTGGAAAAGCACTGAGCAAGGCCGGGTGAAATGGGACAGATTCAAGCTGCGCATTCCGCTGGTTGGTAATTTGGTTAACCGTGCCTTGATGTCGCGCTTCTCGCGAACATTCGCTTTGATGCTGCGCGCAGGCGTGCCGCTCAATACTGCACTACAAATGTCTGGTGAAGCGCTGGATAACCATTTTCTTGGCGGCGAAGTCGATAAGATGAAAGCGGCGATTGAGTCGGGGATTAACCTCAGTTCCGTCACGGCAGACAGCCAACTGTTTACGCCACTGGTTCACCAGATGATTCAGGTGGGCGAGGAAACTGGCCAGATTGATAACCTGCTGCTGGAAGCGAGCGACTTTTACGACCGCGAAGTGGATTACGACCTGAAAACCCTGTCAGCGCGGATGGAGCCTATCCTGCTGCTGATTGTGGCGGGCATGGTGTTGATCCTTGCATTGGGTATTTTCCTGCCGATGTGGAACATGCTCGACCTGATCCGCGGCGGCTAAATGCGCTGGATTTTTAGGTTCAGGGAAAGCAGTGCTGCCCAGTGGGCTTTGCTCACCGCGATTATCGGCATTGTCGTGATGGCAGCGATTCCGGCTTTTGAGCGTGTGATGCAGTTTGCGGATGACGTGGAGTTTCGTTATCTCGCCAATGCGTTTGAAGGCTCTGCCAAGAATGTGCATTTGCGAGCTGCTTTAAAAAACGAGAGTAAACAAAAAGATATCGTTACTGTTGAAGATGTCAGTTTCCGATTGAACTCAACAGATAACCATCAGAAAGGTTTTCCTTTTGCGCTGGGAAATGGCGCAAAAACACTGGCAGATTTACACAGCCAAGATTGCGGTGCGCTGCTGGAGCAGTTTACCGACCAGTCTTACTGGCTGGATGACAGATTACAGGCTGCGGCAGAACAAATCTCGCAGCCAAAGATTCGCGCAATAGTGGTGAAGGACAAAGGTAACAACGCCCAACCTTATTGCCGATTTGAGAGGCCGGCGCGCGCCGGTATTTGGAGTGATGACCCGTCAAATTCGGCGCGTCATGTTTTTGCTTACTACCCGGCATCAGGTCGCGTAGAAGTGTTGAGAGAAACTGGAGAAGTAAAATGAAACGTCAAGGCGGTTTTACGCTGATTGAAATGATCGTTGTGATCGTAATTCTGGGTATTTTGGCGGTTACTGCTGCGCCTAAGTTCCTTAACATGCAAGATGAAGCACAAGAAGGTGCCTTACAGGGTTTAAAAGGTGCGATGACGAGTGCGGCTAGCATGGTGCATGCAAAGGTTCTTATTAATGGCGATAGTGCTGACGAGGACGGTGTTGGCTCTATCGAATCAATCACAACTAAGAATGGCTATCCAGATGCAACAATCACTGGCATTGGAGCTGCAATTGAAGGTGTTAGCGCCGATGGTACTAATACTGATTGGAAACCACATACAGATGCTACTGCTTCGGATGGTAAATACACCTTCTCGAAAAATGGTGGTACGAAGTGCGTAACTTATAACAATGCTGTTGATGCGGACACTGCTCCAGTTATTATTGTTGGTGACTGTAGTTAAAAGATAAATGAGAGGCTTCACTCTAATCGAGCTAGTCACCGTTTTGGTGATCCTCGGCATTATTAGTGTGTTTGCCGCACCGCGCCTGTCGGGAACTGAAGCTTTTTCAGTGACCAGTGCGCGGGATACGGGCTTGTCTGTTGCCAGACAAGTCCAGCTCAGGGCGATGCAGCAGGAGACGCCGTCTTCTGCCTGCAATGCCTTGTATGTTGCTGCCTCCCGAATGGGGGGCAGTAGCAACTCAATCTGTGGTTTTGGTGATAACCGCAGTGATGTGGTGAATTTGTCCGACTCAAAGGTGCGAATTTCACCTGTTCAAACGATTTATTTTGATTTGCTGGGACGTCCGGTAAATGCAGTAGGCAGCCGCCTTTGCACTTCTGAACGGTGCGAGTTCACCTTCTCCCAAGGCGGTACAGAAGCCAGCATTTGCTTAAACAGCGAGGGCTATTTCCATGCCTGCAGCTGAAAAAATTTATCGAATTCCAAACCATCAGCGTGGCTACACGCTGGTGGAATTAGTGATTGGCATCGTCGTATTTGGCGTTGCCATGGTGCTACTCAGTACCACCCTTTTCCCTATGTTCGCCAAATCTGCCAATCCGCATTACGAAGCCCGCGCGGCGGCGTTAGGACAAGCAGTGATGAATGAGATCCTGGCACGTCAGTTTGATAAAGAATCCGACCCTAACGGCAGCCGCTGGCGTTGTGATGAAGATGCTGATGCGGTTTTAGCGCAGGGTATTGTTGCCCCGAATCCTATTCAAACCTGCTCTTCTCCACTTTCAGCAGGGACGGGCTTTGTTGCTGTCGAAGACTATATCGGGTGCTGGGGAGGAAGCTCGGCCTGCACTCGAACCCACAGAGGCGATTTGAGCGCTTTGGTTGGAGGCTCTGCGTCCGATTACAAAGGCTTCACTGTCGATATCAATGTCGAGTACGACAGCAGCACTTTTGCTGACAGCACCAACAACGCCAGACTCTACAAACGCATCGACCTGTACGTCGATACCGGCAGTTTTGGCCGATATGACTTCACGGCCTATCGGAGTAACTTCTGATGGCTTTGTTCACCCGCAGACCCCGCGGATTTACGCTGGTCGAGCTAATCGTCACCTTGACGATTCTTGCGATTGTTTCGGTGGGTATCTTTGGCTTTATCGAGTCCAGTGCATCGGGCTATGTGGAATCACGAAACCGTGAAGCCTTGCAATCTGAAGCCCGTTTTGCGGTTGAGCGCGTAGGTAGAGAGCTGCGACATGCGGTGCCAAACAGCCTTGCTGTTTATGCTGGTGGAGAATGTATGGTGTTTACACCGATTCGCTATACAGGCACCTACCATCAGTTGGTGGAGGGAGTAAATACACTTGATGCCGTGCTTTCAACCAAAGATACCCATTGGCAAAACAAGATAAATGATGGGAATCATCGCATTGTGTTCTTACCTTCATCGCCTGCAGATTTGACTGGAGATAACAGCTACCAGATCACGGGCGTTTCTGGCAATACAATAACTACATCAAAAATTGCAGCTAACCCTTGGCCTGCCGAGTCACCCTCCCGTCGTTTTTATATCTACGAAAATTCGGTCAATTTCTGCTTTGAAAACGGTGAGCTTCGACGTCGTATCAACAATGGCACTCAGAACAGTACAACCTTGGCGATGAACATTACTGCCGGCAGCGGATTTAATTTGGGCACCACATCTTTAGCCAGCGGTAACCTAATCAATATCACCTACAAGTTCCGCCAATCCGGTGAGTCTTCGGTCTACAACCAACAAGTGCAGGTTCTCAATGCACCATAAAGCTACATCTTCCAAACGCCAAAAAGGCAGCATGCTCATCGTTGCGGTCTTCGCAATGACTGCGTTGGCGGCACTTGGTGCAGCGATGATGCAAATCACCACCTCACAAAGTGATACCACTACCCGTGAAGTGTTGGGTGCCCGCGCCTGGCTTGCGGCTAACAGCGGCACTGAAATGGCGATGGCGAGGCTATTTCCGCTAGCCAAAGATGCCAACAACTTACCTGTAGCAACGTGCAGCGAGACACCTGTTGTGACGAATTTTAGTTCTGCTGGCCTTCGCGGCTGTTCGGTTTCAGTGACCTGTGAAGCCATTGATGTAGGTGAGTTTGTGCAATACCACGTTGAGAGCAAGGGGCAATGCGGTAGTAGTGCGCATCAGGTTGTTAGGGTTCAGGAAAGCTGGGCAAGGGGGATCTAGTGCTTAAAATAATCCCAGCTCTTATTCTGTTTTTCACATTGCTTGGCTCTTCACAAGCTTTCGAGTTTGATCAGTATTGCGATATTTTCCCTCGCCCCGTACAGACCTATAACAATCTTAGTGGCACGCTTTGGATGAACGAAAATGCACAGGTTTCGGGTTCTAAAGACCATGAATTAGGCTTCGTAGGGATCAATGTGACAGACGGAACGCAGCTTTCGGATAAATCATGTGAATATGAGGGCGTTGAGAAGAAGTGTGTCGCTAATAAGGAGCTTATTGTTATTCCTCAACCTCTACCGGAGTTTCAAGAAGGTACCGAAAAACTAACGATTCTCAAATCAAATATCGATGAGGTTGCTCCAGGGGGGGTTCTTACACCTGCAAAGTACAAGTTACTTGAACTAAACGGCGTGGATATTACTTTTAAGGAGGGCGAATACTGGATTGATACTCTCCAACTTAACATTTCCTATGCAGATGATCCCAATATTCCAACACCCTCAACTATAACGATAGAAGATGGGAAATCGGTAATTGTTCATTTTAGGCAGTTGAGAATATATGGCGGCTCTAGGTTTAATAATTTAGGGACCCCGGATGATCTGCTGCTTTTGGGGCACTTTTTGAATAAAGGAGAGTGGGATGCTCTTCATCTAACAAATAATACTGTTCTGAACGCATTACTTTTTAGCCGAGGTGACATTTACCTTGATGGCAATAATGCTGACGGCTCTGAAGGAACGTTGATAACGGGCGCGGTGACTGCAAATAAAATCTTTCTAAGGGGTTACTCAAAGATTGTTGGCAATAGTCAATGTATTGATAGACAGTACAAACTGGCCATAAACCCCCTTAGTAGCAAGGCAAATGCTTGCTCATCAGTTCCAGTTACATTTGAAGTGAATAACGATAAAGATGTACTACAAACTGAGATCTCAGGAACATTATCTGTCAGAGCTTCAGGGTCACCCGCAGCTTGTTGGAAGAAGTCACCTGAAGACCTGTGCTTGGGGCCCAACAGAGAGGTTGAGTTATCCGGTGGTAAACGCACGCTTTGGCTCCAAAACAAAGCCATTGGCACCGTCAACGCAGAAGCTACTTTCACCTCAAGTGAAACTGGAGAACTCAAATCCGAGCAGGGCAATTACACTTTCACTGCCGGTGGATTCCGCTTCTCTCCTTCGCCATTAAAAATGGTGGCAGGTAAACCAGAGAAGCTATCAATTGAAGCAGTGTATGGTGATTGTGACCCAACACCTATCCCTGAATATCAGGGGACAAAACAACTGAGTATTGGGAATGCGAACTATCAGCAACCCAACTACACCTCATCAGGTGCCCCACATAAGCCATCGGTAAATGAAACTGTCGGTGTGCAAACCATCGTAGTGGAGTTTTCCAAAGGCGTAGCCAAAGATGCACTGACCTTAAATTATTCGGATGCGGGTGTGCTCTCTATTCCCGTCTCTGAAGTCCAAAGTGCAAGTGTTGCCAGCAGCAATAGCGCCACTGAAGTTGAAGATGATTCGAATGGTGTTGAAAGCAGGCAATTGAATGGGGACATCTCTTTGCATGCGCGCCCATATACTTTTGCTGTATGCGGCAGCTTACCTTCACTCTCAGATGTGTCGAGCCAGAAGGCTTTTGTCAAAGCTGGAAACCCATTTACCGCCACATTGAAACCTGTCTTATGGCAAAGCGGAGATTTGACGGGAACCGCACTGACTAATGGCGGCGTCGTTCCGCTCAAACCAAATTTCTGTGGGCGAGCTACAACACCGAGCTTTTGGCATCAAAATGCGCCTGCCGCCACAGTGACACTGGATGAAACTGCCTATATCGTCACGCCAGCCAACGGAAGTAATGCGGCTATAACTGGCATTGTTCCTCTGACGCATACAGAAACGAATAATGCGGGTGATGTAAACAATGTTCGTTATCGATTTGTAGATGTCTCAGTTGATGAAGTCGGCGCATTTGGAGTTCGTTCAAAGCTGGCAGCAAATTACCTCGATATGACAGTGAATCCAGGGGAAAGACCCGTTGGTCGTTTCTACCCCTCCCACTTCTCTGTTTCTGGCAGTTTGACTTCTGCTATCACTGCCAGTGAAGACAGTGGTGGTGAAGGTTTTACCTACCTCAATCAGCCTTTCGATGGTCAATACACGGTTTATGCAATGACGTCTGATAATAAGCCGGTCAAGAATTATCACCTGTTTGGCGATGCATATAAAGCAGTCTTTGAAGACTGGGTGATAAAGCCAGTGTCGAGCAACCCTATTGCCGGTGATGATCTCTCTTCACGTTGGACGCGTCCTTCTAAAACGGATTGGAGAGCGGGCAACGATGGTACAAGTCAGTTGTCGCTTACTCAGAATATTCGAATGCGGGTTGATAAGGACAGTGCGCCAGAAGCCCCATTTAGACCGCTTTATTTTGCTGTTGGTGTGAGTATGCCAGATATAGATGGTACCGATTTCAGGTTTTGCGATGTTCAAAATGAAGCCGGGTGTGAAATAAGAGTGATTAAGCCTGCAGGAGAGGCGGGATCTTCTATCGCTGGCGCGGAGTTCGCCCAAGGCGAATTTATGTTTGGCCGGATGCGAATGGAAGGATTTACTGAAACCCAAGATCTTTCGCGTGAACAAACCATGCCAGTTGTAGTCGAAGTGTTTAATGGTCAACGCTTTGTCACCAACACCCGGGATAACGCATCACAGATCTCTACCACAATCGGAGAGAAAGAGGTGTTGTTCAGCTCAAATCCCGATGTGAATCAGCAGGCTCAGATTTCACTGAAAGATGATGCAGGCAATACCATCAACACGAAAACTGTCGAAAATGGCCGCTCCGAGTTTGTTGTGAAGGCTCCGGCTCAAAATGGCAATTTAAACCGGGAGCAGTTCCGTTACTGGCAGAGGCTGGATACGGCGATCGGCAGCGCGGCACCACAAACCTGGTTGCAACATAATTGGCAGGGTACGCAATTTGATGATGATCCCAGCGCGATAGGAACCTTTGGGTTTTACCGGGGAAGTGATCGTGTCATCTATAAAGGTGAAAAAAACATCACATTGACAGGGGAATGAAAAAAAAGACAGATCTCATTCAGGTTTGTAGATCATCACCTTGCCGCGCCCCGTCAGCGTTGGTACATTTAGCGGAATTTGAAGAATTTTAACGCTTGCAGGATTAACCGAAGATTATGTTTAAGAAACTTCGTGGCATGTTCTCTAACGATCTGTCTATCGATCTGGGAACAGCTAACACTCTCATCTATGTAAAAGGGCAAGGGATCGTTCTGGATGAACCTTCTGTTGTCGCAATTCGTCAAGATCGTGCAGGCTCACCAAAAAGCGTCGCGGCAGTCGGTCATGAAGCAAAACAAATGCTGGGCCGTACGCCAGGAAACATCGCAGCCATTCGTCCAATGAAAGACGGCGTTATCGCTGACTTCTACGTGACCGAGAAGATGCTGCAGCACTTCATCAAAACCGTTCACGACCACAGCTTTATGCGTCCTAGCCCACGCGTGCTGGTGGCAGTTCCTTGTGGTTCTACTCAAGTTGAGCGTCGTGCTATCCGTGAATCTGCACTGGGTGCAGGCGCGCGTGAAGTGTATTTGATTGACGAGCCAATGGCGGCGGCAATCGGTGCAGGTCTGCCAGTGTCTGAAGCGACCGGTTCTATGGTGGTCGATATCGGTGGTGGTACCACTGAGGTAGCGGTTATCTCTCTGAATGGCGTGGTTTACTCGTCTTCAGTACGTATCGGTGGTGACCGCTTTGACGAGTCCATCATCAACTATGTGCGTCGTAACTACGGCAGTTTGATTGGTGAAGCAACGGCTGAGCGCATTAAGCACGAAATCGGCTCTGCTTACCCAGGTGATGAAGTGCGTGAAATCGAAGTACGCGGCCGTAACCTCGCAGAAGGTGTGCCACGTAGCTTTACGCTGAATTCCAACGAGATTCTGGAAGCGCTGCAAGAGCCGCTGACAGGTATCGTGTCTGCTGTGATGGTTGCACTGGAACAGTGTCCGCCAGAGCTGGCATCTGACATCTCTGAGCGCGGTATGGTTCTGACTGGTGGTGGTGCGCTGCTTCGCGACCTTGACCGTCTGCTGACTGAAGAAACCGGCATTCCGGTTGTTGTTGCTGAAGAGCCGCTGACCTGTGTTGCACGTGGTGGTGGTAAAGCGCTGGAAATGATCGACATGCACGGTGGCGATCTGTTCAGCGAAGATTGATCTTCTTCCATCAACAAACAGGTTGTAACTGAATGAAACCAATTTTTGGCCGTGGGCCATCGCTACAATTACGCCTGTTCTTCGCTCTTTTAATATCAGCCAGCCTTATGCTGGCTGATAGTCGTTTGGGTGCCTTCACCAATTTCCGTTATTTGCTGAACTCGCTGGTCGCTCCGTTGCAATACGCGTCGAATGTGCCGCGTGATCTGCTCGATAACGTCTTCCGCCAGTTCACCTCGCACCAACAGCTGTTGATTGATAACACCAAGCTCAAAGAAGAGGTGCTACTGCTGCGAAGCGGACAGTTGATCCTGGATCAACTGGAGCAAGAAAATCAGCGTCTTCGCGAGCTGCTGGGTTCACCGTTTGTGCGTGACGAACGCAAGATGGTAGCGGAAGTAATGGCGGTAGACTCTGACCCTTACAAGCATCAGGTGATGATTGATAAAGGGCGTACTAACGGGGTTTACGAAGGCCAGCCGGTGATTAACGAGCGAGGCATCGTAGGGCAAGTTTCTTATGTCGGTGCTCACAATAGCCGTGTACTGCTTATCACTGACCCAACCCATGCGATTCCAGTTCAGGTGGTGCGTAACGATATTCGTGTTATCGCTTCAGGTCGCGGTGACAACGACAATATCCAGCTGGAAAACATTCCAAGCAGCACGGACATTGAACCGGGCGACATGCTGGTCACGTCTGGCTTGGGTGGTGTCTTCCCTGAAGGCTATCCGGTGGCGAGAGTTGCGTCGTTCTCTTTTGACAACAAACGCCCATTTGCACAGGTGGACGCTAAGCCAGAAGTGCAGTTTGACCGTTTGAGATACCTATTGCTGGTGTGGCCAACTGACGTTGAGAAACAAGAAGTGGTTGAAGAGGAAGGGCAAACACCTGCAAGTGAAGATGCCCAACCATCAACGGCAGAAGAACAAACCGAAGAGGTAAGCAATGGCTAATTCAAGCATGCGTGGCCGTGCGCTTATCTGGCTATCGTTTATTATCGCATTGATCCTTCAGGCCGCGCCGTGGCCGGGTGAGCTTGCACCATTCCGCCCGTCTTGGGTGTTGCTGGTGGCGTTTTATTGGGTGTTGGCATTGCCGCACCGCGTGAATGTCGGTACGGCGCTGGTGGTTGGTTTACTCTGGGATTTAATGCTGGGCTCTACACTCGGTGTGCGCGGCTTGATGATGTCAGTGCTGGTTTATATCGTCGCACTGAACTTCCAGATGCTGCGGAATATGTCACTCTGGCAACAGGCTGCACTCTTGTCTTTGCTGACCTTGGCAGGAAAAGTGCTAGAGTTTTGGGCGGAGTACTTGGTGTCCAATGTCCAGTTCGATCCGGCGCAGCTATGGGCGGGTCTGCTTAACTTCTTATTGTGGCCTTGGCTGTTTTTGCTGCTGCGACGGGTACGCCGTCAGTTTTCGATTAAGTAATCTGGAGAAACCATGGCAGATCTTCAACTTTATCTCGCGTCTGCCTCACCTCGAAGAAAGGCGCTGCTGGAACAACTCTCTGTCCAGTTTGAGATTTTACGTGTTGACGTTGAAGAACAGCGCCAGCCTCATGAACAAGCGGCGGACTATGTCCGCCGTTTATCCCTCGATAAGGCAAAAGCCGGCGTCAATGTCGCGCCTGTCGACCTGCCAGTGCTGGGCTCAGACACCATCGTTGTTTGTGACGGCAAGGTATTGGAAAAGCCCGCAGATCTTGATGCGTCGCGCGCTATGCTGCGCCAGTTGTCTGATCGCCAACATCAGGTGATGACGGCAGTGACGCTGGCAGATCGGAACCATTCCCTGACCACACTGGTCACAACTAATGTATGGTTTAAACCCCTGAGTGACGAAGAAATCGAAACCTACTGGCATAGCGGCGAACCTTGCGACAAAGCAGGAAGCTATGCGATTCAGGGGCTTGGCGGTCGGTTCGTGACCCGAATTGACGGCAGTTATCACGCTGTGGTGGGTCTGCCACTTTACGAAACAGATACTCTGTTAAAAGAATTCCAAAAATTAAGCGGTAAAAACCTATGAACGCAGAGTTATTGATTAACGTGACGCCTTCAGAAACCCGTGTCGCCATGATTGAGGCGGGTAATCTGCAGGAAGTGCATATTGAGCGCGAAGCGAAGCGCGGCATTGTTGGCAACATCTACAAAGGCAAAGTGAGCCGCGTACTGCCAGGTATGCAGGCGGCTTTCGTCGATATTGGTCTTGATAAA
This sequence comes from Grimontia sp. AD028, assembly GCF_000973155.1. NCBI lineage: Bacteria > Pseudomonadati > Pseudomonadota > Gammaproteobacteria > Vibrionales > Vibrionaceae > Grimontia > Grimontia sp. AD028. The sequence continues at coordinate 21,874 of NZ_LASY01000055.1, forward strand.
GCAGCATTCCTGCACGCCTCTGACATTGTTCCTCACACTGAATGTGTGGCTGAAAACGAAAAGCAGCAATTTCAGGTACGCGATATTTCTGAGCTGGTTCGCCAGGGGCAGGATATTGTGGTGCAGGTGGTGAAAGACCCGCTGGGTACCAAAGGCGCGCGCCTGACTACGGACATCACCTTACCTTCCCGCTACTTGGTGTTTATGCCAGGCGCAGCGCATGTGGGCGTGTCTCAGCGCATTGAAAGTGAAGAAGAGCGCGAGCGCCTGAAGAATATCGTGTCTGACTACTGTGATGACCTAGGCGGCTTTATTATCCGCACCGCGGCAGAAGGCGCATCGGATCAGGAAATGGCTCAGGATGCGGCTTTTCTAAAACGTCTTTGGAACAAGGTGCTGGAGCGTCGTGCCAAGCGTCCTTCCAAGTCGATGCTTTATGGTGAGTTGGGTTTGGCTCAGCGTATTTTGCGTGACTTCGTTGGTACTGAGCTCAACATTATCCGTGTCGATTCCCGTACGGCGATGGAAGCACTTCGCGAGTTTACGGAAGAGTTTGTGCCAGAATTGTCTGACAAGCTTGAGCTCTATACCGGCGAGCAGCCAATTTTCGATATGTATGACACCGAGAACGAAATTCAGCGCTCGCTTGATCGCAAAGTAGAACTGAAATCCGGTGGCTACCTCATCATCGACCAAACCGAAGCCATGACCACGGTAGATATCAACACCGGCGCGTTTGTGGGTCGACGTAACCTTGAAGAGACCATCTTCAACACCAACACCGAAGCGACCCGTGCCATTGCGCGACAACTTCGTCTTCGTAACCTCGGCGGCATTATCATCATCGACTTTATCGATATGAGCTCGGAAGAACACCGCCAGCGTGTATTGCAGTCACTTGAGCAGGCGTTGTCGAAAGATCGTGTGAAAACCAATATCAATGGCTTCACTCAACTTGGTTTGGTGGAGATGACCCGTAAGCGCACGCGCGAAAGCATTGAGCACGTATTGTGTGGCCAATGTCCAACTTGCGAAGGTCGTGGTTCAGTGAAGACGGTGGAAACGGTTTGCTACGAAATTTTACGCGAAATTACCCGGGTGAACCGTGCGTATGATGCCGACAAGTTTGTGGTGTATGCGTCACCGTCTGTGGGCGAAGCGCTGGAAGGTGAAGAATCACACGCAGTAGCGGAGCTTGAAGTCTTCATTGGTAAACAAGTAAAAGTGCATGTAGAGCCGCTGTATACCCAAGAGCAGTTTGATGTAGTGATGATGTAAGCGAGACCGTTCTTTTCATGGCGAAATTTGCTCAACGCTTAGCAGTGACGGTGAAATGGCTACTCGTTGTTTTACTGGTGTGTGCTGCGGTATTTACCGCGGCCATGCGTGTTGTATTGCCCAACTTGGATGCGGCTAAAGCGCCGATACAGCGTTGGGCAAGTGATACCTCTGGCTTTACCATCGACTTTTCTACCTTCAAAGGGCACTGGCGTTATCTGGTGCCTTCTTTGTCTTTGCACGATCTGACACTTTCTACTGAAACTTCCCATCTGGAAATTCTGACGGCTGAAAGCATCGACATGCAGTTCGATCTCTGGGCGACGTTACAGCGCCGGGAGCCGACGTTTTCCAATGTGACGATCACCGGGCTTAACGTCGATCTCACTCAGCTTCCGGAGCGGGACAACAAAAGTAATGAGAGTCTGAAATCTCAGCTGGAGCGTCTGTTTCTGGTCGGGCTGGGTCAGTTTGCTATTCACGACGCCAAAGTGACCCTGCTGTCGCCGTCTGACGAGCGTAAAACCATTGATATTAACTCTCTGCTTTGGGACAACCGCGCAGGGACTCACCATGTTCAAGGTGTGGTGAGTGTTCAGGGGACATCACTCAATAAGCTTGATGTTCAAGGGGTGTTTACTGAAAACAATGGGCTGGGCTCACTCGATGGTGAGTTTTACGTTAAGGCGGATGATGTCTCGCTGAAAAGCTGGATCAGCAAATTCGTTAACCCAGATGTGTCGCTGGCGACGGCTAAAGTCGGCGGCGAAGCGTGGCTGACAGTAGAAAAAGGCGAAGCCCGTTCTGCACTTATCAGTGTGAATAACAGTGATATCGCGTGGTTCCCGAATGCTCCAGTACTACAAAGCCAGGGCAGTAGTACGCAATCGGTCAATATTCAGCGCGGACAGCTTCTGGTCGAGCAATCCGGCGATGGCTGGCATATCGCCACTGATAACTTCGCGATTAAAACCGATGGCAAACTCTGGCCAGAGCCGAACCTGCGAGCGGATATCAACGATGACGCTTGGCGGGTGAACCTTGGCTACTTTGACGTGCAGTTGTTGCTCCCCCTTCGAGAGTTGGTCGCGCTGCCCAAAGGGGTGGAAAACGCCATCAATGAATTGGCGCCGAAAGGCATGGCGCAGGATATTCGTATTGAGCAACAAAAAGGCGGTGAGGTTCACTACTCTGCAGTCTTGAAAAACGTTGGCTTTAAGCATTGGACCTACTTGCCGGAAGTGCACAAACTGGATTTGACTGTGGCGGGTGTGGGTCAAAACGGCAAGGTCACGCTGGCAATGACTGACGACATCCTGCCGTATGGAGACTTCTTTCAGGCACCGCTCAACATTGAACAGGGTAATGTGGTCGGCTACTGGCAGATGCATGAAGATAGCGTGACTATCTGGTCTGACAGCGTGGCTGTGCGCTCGCCTCATCTGGATGTGGTGGGCGAGTTCCGTCTGGATATCCCGTTTGATGACCGCAGCTCCTGGCTTGCGTTCTATGCTGAAGCCAGTCTGAACAATGCCGGCCAGACATGGCGGTATCTACCCGCTTTGGCACTCGATGAAGAGCTTACCGACTATCTTTCTGCGGCGATTCGTGGAGGGCAGGCTGATCACGCCAAGCTGGTGTGGTATGGCGACTTTGAAACCTTCCCGTACCTCGAGCATCAAGGTATTTTTCAGGCTTATGTGCCGCTCAAAAACGGGCAGTTCAGCTTTGATACCCAGTGGCCGACGCTGACAGATTTGGAACTGGATCTGCTGTTCCAAAATGATGCTCTGTATCTTGATGCGTCCAATGTCGGACTGATGGGGGCCCGCGGTTACGGTTTGAAAGGGGAAATCCCCTCTTTCAGCGAAGACAACAGTGTGCTCTTGATTGACGCCAATATCGCCTCAAGTGGGGCTGATCTTCGTGACTATATGCTGGCAACACCGCTTGTCGATTCTGTCGGTGCTGCACTGACCCATGTCCAGGTCGAGGGAAAGGTGAATGGAAAGATTTCACTGAACATTCCACTCAACGGGGATGATGTGTTGGCAAAGGGTCAGGCATCGCTGAAAAACAGCAAGGTCTCTATTGTCAGCCCTGAAATGACGTTTGAGAAAGTCAGCGGCACCATCAAATTTGATAATGATGTGGTGTGGGCGAAAAAGCTCAAAGCTAACTTATTGAAGCAGCCCATCAATATCGGGTTTAAAGGTGAAACAGAGTCTGATAACTATCTGGTTAACATTGATATTGATGGTAACTGGGAAGCAGACAAGCTGAAGGCCGCGTTGGATCAGCCAGATATGTCCTTTATTGAAGGGAAATCTGCTTGGGATCTGAATGTTGGTATTGCACTGAAAGATGTCGGCTTTACCTATGACGTGAAGTTAGATGCCGATCTGACGACCTTAGATTTCAACTTGCCGTCTCCACTGGATAAGCCTTCTTTCATCAAAGGCCAGGGGAGCATGAAAGCCTCTGGCGATGCACAAAGTCTGGTTGGACAGGTAGAGCTGCCAAACGTGAAGTACCAGGCCAATATTGATATCAGCGGCGAGCTGCCCGTTGTGACCAAAAGCCGCACTGTGATTGGTGATGGGGAACTTTCTCTGCAGCCACTGACGGGGAATGCGGTCAGTATTGATGTGCCTGTTCTGGATCTCCATGCATGGAAAGATGTGGTGGCAAAAGCCGAAGCGGCGCATCGTGAATCGAAGGGCTCGTTCCCTGTTGTTTTGCCCAATCCTTCACGACTTAACGTCAAAGCCGAACAGGTGAAGGCGGGAGAGTTGGTGTTCAATAACTTCTCGATGGCGGCACGTAAGAAAAGCGATGGCTTTCATGTTTTGGTAGGCAGTGAAGAGTTGGCGGGTGACGCATGGTGGGATGAAGATAAATTCCTCACTGTCTCTATCGAGCACTTATTCCTCAATATCGACCTGGACAAAGAGAAGCCGGAAGAAGAGGGTGAACGCAAAGGTACCCGGTTAGCCAATGATGTCGACCGTGCTCTGATGCATTATATCCCTTCAACCGATTTGACAGTGAAAGAGCTCTGGCTGCAGGGATACCGCGTCGGCAAAGTGGAAACCCAGCTGCTTAAGCGCGGTCAAACCATCACCATGCCGAAGTTTGCCATCGACAGTGGTGGCACCCGGATTCGTGCCAATGGTGATTGGTCTATCTCGAATAAAGGGTTTAACCATTCTGAACTTACCTTTGATGTATCAGCGAAAAACAGCAGCGATCTCATGGGGCGCTTTGCCGTGACTGGCGGTATTCAGGACGCAACGGTGAAAACCTCGGGTGAGCTTAGCTTCGATGGTGCGCCTTGGTCTGTGAATGTTGAAACCCTGAATGGCGTGCTCGAAACCAAAATCGAGAACGGATATATCAGTGGTGTTGGGGGCGCAGGGCGTTTGCTTGGTCTGTTTAGCCTGGATTCTATCTTGCGGAAAATGCAGCTCGACTTCACCGGCGTGTTTGAGGATGGTCTTGCTTTTGATGAGATCAGCGGCAGTGCCTCAATCACTAACGGGGTGATTGTCACGGATAATATCCAGATGAATGCGCTCGCAGGTGATATGTTTATTAGAGGGATAGCAAATCTTGCGAAAAATCAGGTTAATGCGGACGTCAGATTCGTGCCTGATTTGACCTCCGGGATTCCGGTTTTAACCGCATTTGCTGTCACCCCTCAAACCGCACTCTATGTATTGGCAGTCACCACAGTGCTTTCGCCAGTCGTAGACGCGTTCACACAGGTTCGATATCAGGTAACCGGGGCCATTGATGATCCCGTCGTCAGGGAAGTTTCGCGTAGTACAGGCGAAGTGACGTTACCTGAGCAGGCCACCAAGCGCTTGCGGGAACAGCAGAAGGAGCAATGAGTAATGACCAAATTTGGCGTCGTACAAATGAATTCAGGGATGGATCCCGAAGTAAACCTCGAAGTACTGGAAGGTCAGCTGAAGCATTTGAAAGCGCAAGGTGCGCGATTGGTGCTGACACCGGAAAACTGTCTGGTGTTTGGCACCAAAGAAGACTATGACAAGCACGCTGAAGTGCTGGGTCATGGCCCTTTGCAAAAGAAGCTTTCCCAGTTAGCGTTTGAACTCGGTATTTGGCTGGTGATGGGATCATTCCCGATTCGTAATAACGATGGCACCTTGAGCACCACTTGTCTGGTGTACGATGCCGCCGGTAACCTTCGTGCCTCTTATGAGAAGCTGCATATGTTCGATGTCGACATTGCTGACAATCACCGCAGTTACCGTGAGTCTGATACTTTCAAGTCCGGCGACAACTTGGTATTGGTCGACACTCCGTTTGGCACGCTTGGGCTTTCTATCTGCTACGACGTGCGTTTCCCGCAGCTTTATTCAGCGCTTCGCCAGCGTGGTGCAGACATCATTGTCGTCCCAGCTGCATTTACGAAAGTCACGGGTGCGGCGCACTGGGAAGTGTTGCTGAGAGCCCGCGCGATTGAAACCCAATGCTGGGTGTTAGCCGCAGCGCAATGTGGCAGTCACCAAGGCGGACGTGAAACTTACGGCCATTCGATGATTGTTGACCCTTGGGGGCAGGTGGTCACTACCCTTAATGAGCAAATTGGCACGGCATGGGCCGATGTCGATTTGGCGTCTAACAGCGCAATCCGGAGCAAAATGCCTGTCATGCAGCATGCCCGGTTGCAATGCGCGATGAAATAGCGCAGTCTCGAACCCATATCTCTCCCGTAATACACTGGATTGCGGGACATTCCTTTTTTAGCGCTAAAGAGCAGTTTATTCATGAGCCTGGAACACGTGGAAGAAACCATGCTGCACCTTTCCGGTGTCAGTAAAAGTCAATTAAGCCAAACGCTTGAGCATTTGGCGGCAAGAAACATCGACTATGGTGATGTTTACTTCCAGTCGTGCTGGCACGAATCGCTGGTGCTTGAAGATTCGATTATCAAAGACGGCTCATTCAACATTGATCGTGGTGTTGGCGTCCGAGCTATCACTGGCGAGAAAACCGGCTTTGCTTATTCAGACCAGATCAATGCAGATGCTTTGATGCAAAGCGCGACCGCGGCACGCGGAATCGCAGACAAAGGCGGAAAGCTAAAAGTGTCTGCGTTTGCTTCACGCCAATACCCAATGATTTATCAGGCGATTGACCCGCTGAAGAGCATGTCCAAAGAGGAGAAAATCGCACTGCTGAAAGAAGTCGATGCTTATGTCCGTGCCAAAGAACCTTTGGTGCAGGAAGTATCAGTCAGCATTGTAGGTGTATACGAGCAGGTATTGATTGCAGCAACCGATGGCACTTATGCTGCGGATGTTCGCCCTCTTGTCCGTTTTTCTGTCAGCGTACTGGTGGAAAAAGACGGCCGCCGTGAGCGCGGCTCTGCCGGTGGTGGTGGTCGCTTTGCCTATACCTACTTCACCTCAGAAGAAGACGGTAAAACCGTTGCGATGAACTATGCCGATGAAGCAGTCAGACAGGCGCTGGTGAATCTTCATGCCAAAGGTGCACCTGCCGGTACCATGCCTGTGGTGCTGGGCGCAGGTTGGCCAGGCGTATTGCTGCACGAAGCGGTGGGCCATGGCCTTGAAGGGGATTTCAACCGCAAAGAGTCGTCTGTATTTACCGGCCAGATTGGTGAGCAGGTGACATCGCCGCTTTGTACTATCGTTGATGATGGCACCTTACAAGATCGCCGTGGCTCGCTGAACATTGACGATGAAGGTGTGCCGGGCCAGTACAACGTGCTGATTGAAAACGGCATCCTGAAAGGTTACATGCAGGATAAGCATAACGCTCACCTGATGGGTGTTGCGCCAACGGGCAATGGCCGTCGTGAGTCTTATGCACATTTACCAATGCCACGTATGACCAACACTTACATGCTGGCAGGTGAAAGCACGCCGGAAGACATCATCAGTAGCGTGGAATATGGATTGTATGCCCCTAACTTTGGCGGCGGCCAGGTGGATATCACCTCTGGCAAATTTGTGTTCTCTACCAGTGAAGCCTACTTAATCGAAAACGGTAAAGTGACCACACCAGTGAAAGGCGCGACGCTTATTGGCAGTGGTATTGAAGCCATGCAGCAGGTGTCTATGGTCGGTAACGACCTGAAGCTGGACCGTGGTGTTGGCGTCTGTGGTAAAGCCGGTCAAAGTGTGGCGGTTGGTGTGGGTCAGCCAACCCTCAAGCTGGATGCGATGACGGTCGGTGGCACAGAGTAATTGCTGAGGATGAAATACAAAAAAGCCGGGTAACCCCGGCTTTTTTAGTCTTCAGACTCTGCTTTCAGCGTTTTCAGCATCTGGAAGATTTCGCGGTAAGCTTTTGGCGGCTTGTTGCTTTCCTGCTCTTTCTTCGCCTGACGGGCTAGTTGACGCAGCTTCTGACGGTCAGCACTTGGGTATTGTGCCACTACATCGTTAATGGCAGCATCACCTTCTGCGACGACGCGATCACGAAGCTTTTCCATTTTGTGCAGCTCAATCGACTGTTGGCTGTGCTTGTTGCGCAGCAAATCCAAAGCCGCCTGAATAGGCTCGGGATCGCGGGCGCGCATCAGTTTGCCGATGAACTGCATTTGACGGCGCTTGGCTTCTTTGTCAAAGCGTTGCGCGTCAGAAATGGCTGCACGCAAATCGTCGTCCAGCGGAAACTTTGCCAGTACAGAAGGTTTTAAAGCAACCAACTCTTCGCCCAGCTTCTGCAATTCTTCCATGTCACGTTTCATTTCTGTCTTGCTGACCCAAATGATCTCTTCTTCCTCTTCCCAAGGCTCACGTTTGTTCTTACGGCCCATAATTCTTCCCGAGGTTGTTTGACGGTTTCGATAACGGCGTATCTTATCAAGAATGTCGAATTTTGCTGGTGTTTTTTAAGCATTGCGGCCCTTTCGAGTGGTATGCTTATCAGCAACACTCATTAATTTAAGACCTTATGGACGTGAAACAACAGGTTGCTCAGCAACGTACTGAGCTGGAAGCGGCGGTGACCCGTGCGCTGGAGTTGGCGGGAAAGAAAGCGGATGCGGCAGAGGTAGCAATCACCAAAACCACGGGCATCAGTGTATCTACCCGCATGTGCGAAGTGGAAAACGTCGAGTTCAACAGCGATGGCGCGCTGGGTATTACTGTTTACCGCGGCAACCGTAAGGGCAGTGCTTCTACCTCTGATTTATCTGAAAAAGCGATAGCTCAAACCGTTGAAGCGGCTTTAGATATCGCCAACTATACCTCAGAAGACCCGTTCTCAGGCCCTGGCCCGAAAGAGCTGATGGCGTTTGATTATCCGGATCTGGATCTGTTCCACCCGGATGAGCCAGAGCCGGATCACGCAGCAGAAAAAGCGATTGCTGCCGAGCGTGCAGCACTGGATCACGACAAGCGCATCAAATTCAGTGATGGTGCCAGCTATGACAGCCACTACGGTGTGCGCGTCTATGGCAACAGCCATGGCATGCTGGGTAGCTATGCCTCCAGTCGTCACAGCATCAGCTGCAGCGTGATTGCGGAAGACAGTAAAGGTATGGAACGCGATTACAGCTATACCGTTTCCCGTGATAAAGATGAGTTATGGGCACCAGAAAAAGTGGGTATTGAGGCAGCTAAGCGCACTCTCTCCCGCATGGAACCGCGCCGCTTGGCAACAGGGCAGTTCCCGGTGATGTTTGCTGCTGACGTGGCAACCGGCCTGCTTGGCCATTTGGTGATGGGTATCAGCGGTTCGAATCTCTACCGTAAGTCTTCCTTCCTGCTGGACAAGCTGGGTCATCAGATCCTGCCTGATTGGTTTGAGATAAACGAGCGTCCACACATTTTGAAAGGTATGGCGAGTGCACCGTTTGACAGCGAAGGTTTGGTGACGCGCGATCTCGATATTATCAAAGGCGGTGAGTTGCAAACCTACCTGGCAACCAGCTATGCGGCTCGTAAGCTGAACATGCAGCCGACAGGTCATGCTGGTGGTATTCACAACTGGTTTGTGAAAAACACCGGCCAGTCATTTGAGCAAATGCTGAAAGAGCTGGGTACTGGCCTTATGGTGACCGAGTTGATGGGGCAAGGTGTGAATATCGTGACTGGCGATTACTCACGTGGTGCAGCGGGCTTCTGGGTCGAGAATGGTGAAATCCAATATCCGGTCAGTGAAATCACGATCGCAGGTAATCTGGCGGATATGTACAAGCAGATTGTGGCAGTGGGTGCAGATACGGAGTTCCGCAGTCAAATCCAGACCGGCTCAATCCTGATTGAATCAATGAAAGTCGGCGGCGAGTAAGCGCATCGCTGAACATGCTGAGAGAAGAAAGCCACCTTAGTCAGGTGGCTTTTTGTTGGTTAATAGCCAATGATATAGCGGGACTTCACTTTGCCTGTCAGGAGTTTGTTCAAGGCAATGGCAATCAACATGCTTAGGGTGATCACAGCAAAACATGTGACCATATAGTACGGAATATTCGTTGATTCCGGGTGATTCAGGAATGGTAGCCTTTTAATGGTGGTCAATACCCATGGGTGGATAAAGAAAATCGCAAAGCTGGTATCGGATATCAGGTCCGTTAATTTGGTTTTGAAAACGAAGGTTTCCAGTAAGAAATAAAGCCCAATAGATAAAAACATTTTCTGGATAAACATAATGTCCATACCAGCATATTCGAAAACGCTTTTTGAATAGCTCCCTTCGTGTCCCTGAGTATATTGGTAAAATGCCAATGTAACGGCTACTGAAAGAAGAACCAGTGATTTCACACCACAGTTTTTATTGATTTCTTCGCGGTAAAGTGAAATGTAGATACCAGCCAAGTAAAATGGCGTGAAGTAAACCAACATCTGTACTGGGTTAATGTTCTCATAAGAGCGGTGTAGGAAGATAGAAATAACGGAGAATAAGGCAATGATTATGATTTGAGTACGTCGGGATAGCTCAATAAATTTAAAATGAAGTGGAGAAACGAGAAATAAAAGAATGGCGAACGGAATATACCAATAAGCGGTTAGCATTCTTCCCGTTAGATAATACTTAATGGTTGTTGAAAATGCGCTGTCATCTGGAGAGAAAAATACAATTCTGTAATAGTCCGCATCAGGGGCGAAGAAGCCGGATTTGATGACATAAACCAGCGGTATAGCGAGCGAAGTAAGAATGAGATAGGGAACAATAATTCTTTCAAACTTCCCTTTCATAAATGATTTGTATTGATATCTCTTATAGAAAATATGATGAAACATATAGCCAGAGATAAAAACAAAAAGTGCAGTGCCACCAGTCAATATGTTCTTAATAACTGAGAACAATCCAGTCGTGTCTTCAAAACCATAAACATAAGCATGGCTCATTACAATCGCGATGATTGCTACAGCCCTATAGTTGTGGATGGATTGCAAGAACATTATCACCTCCTGTATTAATATTCCTTCAAAAATTCTACTTGTGTTCAGGTAAGAATTTTGTCTAATTCTTGATTGTCTAGAAAAATTATTAGCATTAATTTTTGATGGTTTTTATTTTTAAAAAAGTAGGAGGAGTATGTTTTTGAGGGGAAAGTCGATGTGAGGGATGTGACTTTAGTTCTATAACAAACCTCCTGGCGGAGGTTTGTTATATTAATGTCAATATAAGTTTAAAATTATATTAAAAATAACGTTGCCAATCCCAAGAATACAGAAAGACCAACCATGTCTGTGATTGTGGTCAATGCCATACCTCCCGCAAGGGCAGGATCGATTTTCATTTTCTTCAAAAGGATAGGTACGGTAACACCGGCAACACCAGCGACAACGAGGTTTGTCAGCATAGCCGCAGCAATGATACCGCCCAGCATCAGGTTACCTTTCCAAAGTACGACGACACCGCCGATGATGCAGGCCCAAATTACACCGTTGAGAAGACCTACCAGTGCTTCTTTATTTAACAGCCAACGGGTGTTGGAGTCACCGATATGACCGACGGCTAAACCACGGATCACGAGTGCAACGGTCTGGTTACCGGCAACACCGCCCATGGAAGGAACGATAGTCATTAAGACCGCAATGGCTGCCATCTGATCGAGCGTGTTTTCGAAAAGGTTAGAAACAGAGGCTGCAGCAAGTGCAGCAAGTACATTGGCACCCAACCAAATGCTTCGGCTGCGGGCAGATTTCAATACCGGCGCGAAGGTGTCTTCTTCGTCATCCAGACCCGCCATACTCATCATTGAGTGTTCCGCATCTTCACGAATGATATCTACCACATCATCGATGGTGATACGGCCAACGAGTTGGTGGTTTTCGTCTACAACGGGAGCCGAAACCCAGTTTCGGCGCTCAAAAAGGCTGGCCACGTCGCTGTCACTCATGTCGACGGGAATCGCATCATCCACGTCTTCCATCACTTCCAGCACTTCAGTGTCGGGCTGTGAGGTGAGCAATGTGGTGATAGGCAGCTCACCGATCAGGCGGCTGTTCTCATCGACAACATAAAGGGCATCGGTGGCTTCCGGAAGTTCACCGCGCATGCGCAGATAGCGCAATACGACGTCAACGGTGACATCCGAGCGGATGGTCACCACGTCGATGTTCATCATCCCGCCGGCAGTTTCTTCCGGATAAGCAAGCGCCTGTTCAACGCGCGCACGGTCCTGGGCGTCCATCTGTGAAAGGACGTCCTGAGAGACGTTATCGGGCAGGCTTCGAAGCAGGTAAGCCACATCGTCGGTGTCCATGCCTTCTGTCGCAGCGGCAAGCTGCTCAGGCTGCATTCGCACCATGATGCCGTCTTTCACATCCTCAGAAAGCTCTTCGAGGATCTCGCCTTGCTCTTCAGGATCGGTCAACTGCCAAAGAACCAGACGGCTCTTCGGTGGAGATGCTTCCAGTAGGTGCGCAATATCCTCGGGTTCCATGTCTTCGAGCATGCGACGGACATGAACAAACATACCGTTTTCGAGGGCGCGACTGACTTCCTGCAGCGTTTGGTGCGTTTGGCTAGGTTGTTCTACTTCGTAATTCTCTGCCATGGGAGTGTCCGTATGACGGCGGGTGACGCAATGACATGAATATTAACGCAAACAACCAAAGCTGTCTTTGGCGTTTAAGAAGGAAAAGAGTGGGAAATGAGAAAATGTTTCTGTGGGAACGAAGGAGAAGGGTTAGTTCTCCTCGTCAAAGCCTGCTTCAATGAGCGCAGTAATGGCCTCAAAAGCCTGCTGCGCTTCGGAACCCTCTGCTGAAACTGTGATTTGTTCGCCCTGACTGGAGTCAAGAAGAAGAATGCCCATCACGCTGTCTGCGGTGACGGTTTGTTCATCTTTGGTCAACATCACCTGTGCATCAAAGCTTTGTGCTAATTCGACCAGTTTAACCGCAGCGCGGGCATGCAGCCCTAGACGGTTGCGGATCAATACGTCCTTGCTGAGTTGACTCATACTTGTCCTTCGAGAGTGCGGTGGCGAACCTGAACCTGATGGCCTGTCGCGGCGAAGTAATCGGCAAGGTATTGCGCGATATACACGGAACGGTGCTGACCGCCGGTACAGCCGATAGCAACCGTCAGGTAGCTGCGGTTATTGTTTTCCAGCGCGGGCAGCCAGGACTCAAGGAAGCTTTTGACCTGAGCAATCAGCATAGCGACGTCCTGCTCGCCAGCGAGAAACATTTTCACCGGCTCATCGAGACCCGTAAGTGGACGCAATGCAGGTTCCCAATGTGGATTAGGCAAGAACCGGACATCAAACACGTAATCTGCATCAGATGGCAGGCCATGCTTGAAGCCAAAGGATTCAAACACCATCACCAAATCACGATTGGTGCGGCCCAAAACCAATGAGCGTACCGCTTCACTTAAGTCATGCACTGAGTGTTTAGAGGTGTTGATGACTTTGTCGGCGCGCTCTTTGAGTGGGGTCAGCAGTTGCTTTTCACGCTCAATAGCTTGCTCGAGGGAGAGGTTATCGCGGCTTAGAGGATGAAGGCGTCGGGTCTCACTGAAACGTTTAACGAGCTCTGAGTCGTCAGCATCGAGGAAGAAAATATCAATGTCGACGTCGTTTGGCAGTTTCGCCAGTGTCTGCGCAATTTCGTCAGGATCGGCTGGCATATTGCGGATATCGATACTGACAGCGATAAGGCTGTCTTGATCGTTCTGCGCGGCGATAAACTGCGGCAATAAGTTAACTGGAAGGTTATCAACGCAGTAATAGCCCAGATCCTCCAGTACGCGAAGCGCAACGGACTTTCCGGAGCCTGAACGGCCGCTGACAATTTTAAGCTGCATGATGCGCGTCCCTGAACTGCTTATCCTGTAATTATATCGTAGAGCTCTTGGTCAGAACTTGCATTGCGAAGTTGGCGGCAAACCTGCTTGTCACCGAGCTTCTGTGCAATCAATGAAAGGGTCTTGAGGTGCTCCTTACACTGGTCATCCGGTACCAGCAGGGCAAACAGCAGATCAACAGGTTGGTTGTCGATAGCATCAAACTCGATAGGCTCTGCACACTGAACCAGCACTCCAACGGCATGGTCACTGTTGAAGATACGGCCATGGGGAATGGCAATTCCATTCCCTATGCCCGTACTGCCCATTTTCTCTCGGCCAAGCATACACTCGAACAGCTTTTGCGGGTTTTGATCCAATTGGCTGGCAGCCAGTTCGCTAATCACTTCAAGTGCACGTTTCTTACTTGAACAAAGGACTGCACTTTTGGTGCAGTCCAATTTGAGTACGTCTTTGAGTTCCATGATTAATGGTGATTCATCTTTTCTTTGTGTTTGGTTAACTGTTTAATCAGCTTATCGGTCAGCGAATCGATCGCCGCATACATGTTTTCTGAGTCGGCTTTTGCGTGGATTTCGCCGTTATTCACATGCAGGGTCGCTTCGGCAATCTGCTGCAGTTTTTCGACGTTAAGCACTACATGAACGTTATTGATGTGATCAAAAAAGCGCTCAAGCTTATCAAACTTGGTTGTCACGTAGTCTCGCAGAGCGTCGGTAATTTCAACGTGGTGACCGGTGAGATTGATTTGCATAAACATCTTCCTTTTGGTTGAGACGCCTAGATAAGGCGCTTGCGCTGATTGGACGGTGCAATACCCAGAGACTCACGATATTTTGCTATCGTTCGTCGCGCGACCTGGATCCCTTGCTCCGCCAGCAGTGTGGCAATCTTGCTGTCGCTGAGTGGTTTGGCCGGATTTTCAGCCGCCACCAATTTTTTCACCAGCGCGCGGATTGCCGTAGAGCTGCATTCACCGCCATTGTCTGTGCTGACATGGCTTGAGAAGAAGTATTTCAATTCAAATATGCCACGTGGTGTGTGCATATATTTCTGTGTGGTAACACGGGAGATGGTGGACTCATGCATGTCCACGGCCAGCGCGATATCGTTTAGAACCATCGGCTTCATGGCTTCCTCACCGTATTCGAAGAAATCCTGTTGATGCTCAACAATACAACGCGCCACTTTCAGTAGCGTTTCGTTGCGACTTTCGAGACTTTTGATCAGCCACTTGGCGTCTTGCAAATGACTGCGAATAAATTGGCTGTCTGCAGCGCTGCAACCGTTTTTGGTGAGTGCCGCATACTGCTGGTTAACCTTCAGGCGCGGCACGGCATCCGGGTTGATTTGCACCACCCACTTGCCACGGTCTTTAAACACGGAAACGTCAGGAATCACGTATTCCGCTTCATTGGTAACGATGAGGTTACCCGGACGTGGCTCCAGACTATGGATAAGACGCATCACTTCTTTGAGTTCTGGCTCGCGAAGCTTGGTGTCTTTCATTAATTGGCGATAGTCGCGGTTCGCGAGCAGATTCATGTGCTCACGAAGTACCATTCTTGCTTCTGCCAGCCAAGGCGTATCTTCGGCAAACGCAGCCAGTTGGATCAGCAAACACTCTTGAAGGGATCGGGAAGCGACACCCAGCGGGTCAAACTGCTGAACACGCTTGAGTACGGCCTCGACTTCATCGAGTTCTACTTCACCTTCTTCTGCGCCAAGGCTTTCGAGAATATCTTCCGCAGAAACGGTGAGGTAGCCTTTGTCGTCTACCGCATCAATGATGGCTGTGGCAATGGCGAGATCGACTTCGGTAAATGGGGTGAGTTGGAGCTGCCAGTTGAGGTAATCGTAGAGGGTTTCGGTGGTTTCGCCTTGATAGACGGGCGTGTCATCACCGATGGAAATGCCTGTGCTGCCAGTATTGGCACTATAAAAATCATCCCAGGTGGTGTCGACAGGTAAGTCGTCGTGCATTTCCTGCTGACCCATGGCATCAGAACTGTCCATAGTGTCAGGGCCATCTGTTTCGGACTCTGACGCGGAGGCGCTGACTTTCTCTTCACCCTCAAACTCCTGCGCGCTATCGCCGTCGATATTGTTATCGGCGTATTCGTCTTGCTCGAGGAGTGGATTAGCTTCCAGCGCTTCCTGGATCTCCTGTTGCAAATCAAGCGTCGACAGCTGAAGCAGGCGAATTGCCTGTTGCAGCTGGGGCGTCATTGCAAGTTGTTGGCCAAGCTTGAGCTGAAGCGAGGGTTTCATAGTTATACTGGCACCTTTCCTTTTATCTATTATCAGTGCATATACAGGAGCGATTCGCCAACCGTTCTCCTATAACTATAGCCTGAACTGGTCTCCGAGATAGACTCGTTTTACGTGCTCGTCGTTGAGCACTTCATCAGGTGTGCCGTGGGCAATCAAGTGCCCTTGGCTAACAATATAGGCGTGTTCACAAACACTGAGTGTCTCACGTACGTTGTGATCGGTGATTAATACCCCAAGACCGCGATCGCGAAGATGCTCAATGATCTTCTTGATATCAATGACCGAGATTGGGTCAACACCCGCAAATGGCTCATCAAGAAGAATAAACTTCGGATTAGCTGCCAATGCTCGTGCGATTTCCACGCGGCGGCGTTCACCACCAGACAGCGCCATGCCCATGCTGTTACGGATGTGCTGGATGTTAAACTCATCCAGCAAATCTTCTGCTTTGTCCTGACGCTCTTCTTTGGTCAAATCCGAACGGGTTTGCAATACGGCCATCAGGTTATCGTAAACGCTGAGTTTGCGGAAAATAGATGCTTCTTGAGGCAGATAACCGATACCCATGCGGGAACGGTTGTGCATTGGCTGGATACTGATATCCAAATCGTCGATTTTGATAATGCCTTCATCGCGCGCAACCAGGCCAACAATCATGTAGAAAGAGGTGGTTTTACCGGCGCCGTTTGGGCCAAGCAGTCCGACAATCTCGCCGGACTTCACTTCAAGACTAACATCAGTAACAACCTTACGGCCGTTATAGCTTTTAGCGAGATTTTTAGCGGTGAGAATAGCCATGCAGAGTTAGTTCTTCTCTTGTTTTGACTGTGGCTGCAACACGGTCGTGACGCGACTGCTGTCATCACTTTCTGCAACCAGCAATTGTTTGTCGATGTTGTAGGTGATCTTCTGGCCTTCTACCTGGTTACCACCTTCCTGAGTCAACACGGCATTGCGCTTCATGGTCAGGAAGCTTTTGCCGGTTTCGTAACGAAGGTCGAACGCTTCACCATTGATTTTTTTGCCATCATCCATGGTCTGTTCGAAAGTGGCCGGCTTACCGTAGGCATCGATCACTTCCACACCTTCCTCGCCACTTGGGCGGGTCACGACAACTTTGTCAGCATTCAGACGGATAGAGCCCTGACGCAGATAAACATTGCCCGTGAAAATCACGGTGTTGGTGTTTAGGTCGAGGTTTTGCGAGTCGGAATCAATATAGATTGGCTGCTCGGAATCTGTTGACAGCGCCATCGCAGTGCCTGACAACAGCATCAATACCATGGCAAAAAATTTAGTTCTTTTGTTGTTCATACCTGCTCTTCACTTGGTCAATCAGTTCCATTTGGTGGGAGCCAAAATTGCCTTTTACTCTCTCGCCACGGGTTTGCAGACCCACACCGGTAATTTCAGTTTCTGTGTCTGACCAGAAATCACGGGTGACGAGATCCAGAGTAAGTTCTTCAGTGGTGACAACTTTGATTTGAGCGTCTGGTAACAGGTTAAAAATCCTGACCCGACCCGTCATCACCAGGGTTTTAGTATCTTCAAGAACTGCAAACTCGGAACTGACACGCCACTCTTCCTCTTCCCCGTTACTATATGTCCAAAGTACGGGCTCGTTAAAGTGGGTCTCGTCGAGTTGCTGATAGTTCTCTACATGCACAGATTCAATGCGGTAGCTTCGGATCCCTTGCATGTTGTAAGTGGTGGAGTTGATGTTATCCGCCGTAAACAAGGGCTTTTCAGCATCCGGTGCAACTTGTACCTCTGCTTCCCAGTAATGTTGGGTTAGCAGGTAGTACCCGGCATAACCACAGACGGCGAGAAGGGCAACGATACCAAGGCGTTGCAACATCATATACTGAGCCCTTTATGCGCATCGAGTTCGCCGCGCGCCTCAAGAATCAAATCACAAACTTCACGCACGGCACCGTAACCACCCGGCGTGCGGGTGACCAAATCTGCGCGCTTAGCCAAAAGGGGATGGCCGTCGTTCACACAAACAGACAGGCCGACCTGAGACATGACCGCCCAGTCAATAAGATCGTCACCGATGTAAGCTGTTTGCTCAGTAGGCACGCCTAAGCGGTTGACGAGATCCTCATAAGCTGAGGCTTTGTCACCTTGCCCCTGATAAATATGCTGGATGCCCAAAGCGCCCATACGACGTTCAACGATGGCCGATTTGCGGCCAGTAATGATGGCGATTTGGACACCGGCATTCATCAGCGATTTTACGCCGTAGCCGTCACGGGTATGGAAGGCTTTCAGCTCTTCACCATCATTACCCATGTAAATGCGGCCATCTGAGAACACTCCGTCTACATCGCAAATCAGCAATTTGATGTCACGGGCTCGTTCCACTAATTCAGTAGATACAGGGCCATACAGGGTTTCTGTCATGGGTTGCATTACATCACTCCAGCTTTCAGCAGATCGTGCATATTCAGTGCGCCAATCAGCTTGTCATTATCTGTGACCAGCAATCCGTTGATTTTCTTCTCTTCCATTAGCTTCAGGCCTTCAGCGGCCAGTACATCTGGGCCAATCAGTGTTGGCTTTTTGCCCATTACTTCGCCGATTTCGGTGGTATGGACGTCGATACGCTGATCCAGCAGTCGGCGCAGATCGCCATCGGTAAAAATACCAAGCACAGCGTCGCTGTCGTCAACAACTGCGGTCATGCCAAGGCCTTTGGCAGACATTTCCAATAGCGCATCACGGATGGAGTCGTTTGGCGCAACTTTTGGCAGTTTGTCGCCGGAATGCATGACATCAGCAATACGCATCAATAGCTTGCGACCCAATGCGCCGCCTGGATGGGACAGGGCAAAATCGTCGGCTGTAAAGCCTTTGGCTTGCATCAGTGCTACCGCCAATGCATCACCCATCACGAGGGTTGCTGTGGTGCTGGAAGTGGGAGCAAGTCCAATCGGGCAGGCTTCTTTTGGTACTTTGATACAAAGGTTGATTTGCGCCAGTCGCGCCATGGTTGAAGAAGGATTGCTCGTCATGGTGATGAGCGCAATACCGCGGCGTTTTACCACTGGCAACAGTGTGATGATCTCCGAGGCTTCACCGGAGTTTGAAATCGCCAGAACCACATCACCTTTTTCAATCATGCCCAGATCGCCATGGCTGGCTTCACCAGGGTGAACAAAGAAAGAAGGCGTGCCGGTACTTGCCAGTGTCGCAGCAATCTTGTTACCAATGTGGCCGGATTTCCCCATGCCCATCACAACGACTTTTCCTTTGGCTTCAAGAATAAGCTTGCAGGCGTTATCAAAGTCTTCATTGATGTACTGCTCAAGCTGGACGATGGCGTCCAGCTCAGTTTTCAGTGTTGCAATGCCTGCTTGGCGAAAATCAAAAGTCATAGTCAGTCCGGTTATGCCGCAAGATGCGAGAACAGGTAGCCTTGGTAACCCACGAAGCAAACGAGAAGTGCAATGCCTTCCCAGCGGTTGATAGTACGCGCTTTACCGACTGCAAACAGGAACAGCAATACAGACAGTGCGAGCATGACATAAAAGTCACGATCCATCGCCAACGGGTTAATGGCCGATGGCGCCAGTATACCCGGAATGCCCATTACCGCGAGAATATTGAAGATGTTAGAGCCGATGATGTTGCCCACCGCCAGATCGTCTTCGCCTTTCATCACACCGGCAATCGATGCTGCCAGTTCAGGAAGGCTGGTGCCGACGGCGACGATTGTCAGACCAATCACCAGGTCGCTCATACCAAAGGCTTTTGCAATGATAACGGCAGAATCAACCACCATGTCTGCGCTGAAAATCAGAAGCACCAGACCAACAACAACCCAGATACCCGCGGAAACGTTACTGACGCCTTCAGGAATTTCAGACTCCTGCTCAGCGAGCATAGGATCTTCTTCTCCACTCTCACGGCCAAACTTCATCATCAAAAGCAGGAAGCCCGCAAAAAACACCGCGAGGAGCACACCTTCAAAAAAGCTCAGGTAGTTGTTCCACAAAATAGCGCCTGCCAGCACAGTCACGCCTAACATAAGCGGTAACTCGCGGCGGAGGATGCCGGAACTGATAGCGAGTGGTTTAATCAAAGCTGTTACACCCAAAATCAGGGCGATGTTGGCAATGTTTGAACCGAGCACATTACCCACTGCGGTGTCGGTTTTCCCGCTTAATGCTGCGGTTGCCGACACTACCATTTCTGGCGCAGAGCTTCCCATGGCCAGAATAGTCATACCGATGACGAGTGGAGAAATGCCCACATTACGGGCGATAGCGGCTGCTCCGTAGACCAGTCTGTCAGCACTCCATACCAACAAACACAAGCCCACGACGAGAATGGCGGTCGCTTCAAACATTTAGATACCTTCAGAATTAGCTGGGGCTAAGAACAATACAAAAGGGCAATTTTGACCGCTAATTGAGTAAAAGTGAAGGAAAAGGACGGATGAGTTTCAGCAAGCTTCTCTTTATTCGCCAGACAGTGAGGTATCTTCCAGCGTGTAGCCTCGTCTTTGATTCACAAAATAATAAAAAACCATACAAAATAAAGGTAAAAATGAGCGACCGTTTCTAGCCTAAAGTGAGTGATCTTAATTCCAGTGGATGCATATAGGAAAAGACAGCGAATGTCTGAGAATTGATAGTTTTCTAATAAAGATTTTGCAAATGAATGGTGTACAATTACTTGTTTTGCCATTGTCTCACCTCTATGATCGGGCAATTAACGCTCAAGGATAACAACGTCAAAGGGCCTTGATGAGTACTATAAACCTGGTTGAAGTGAACAACCTGACTTTTTCGCGTGGCGAGAGAGTGATTTTTGACAATGTCAGCCTTACTGTTCCCGTTGGAAAAGTAACGGCAATCATGGGGCCGTCTGGTATCGGTAAGACAACCCTGTTGAGACTGATTGGCGGGCAACTTCAGCCAGAAAATGGCACCATCGAATTCGCTGGTCAAAACATTCCTACACTGTCGAGAAGCAAGCTTTACGATGTGCGCAAGCGCATGAGCATGCTTTTCCAGTCCGGCGCGCTGTTCACTGACATGACGGTTTTTGATAATGTTGCGTTCCCCCTTCGTGAACACACTGAGCTTTCCGAGTCTCTAATCAAAACCATTGTGCTGCTTAAGCTCGAGGCAGTTGGCCTGCGTGGCGCCGCCGATTTGATGCCAAGCAGTCTTTCTGGTGGCATGGCAAGGCGAGCGGCGTTGGCTCGTGCGATTGCACTCGATCCCGAACTGATTATGTTCGATGAACCCTTTGTGGGTCAGGACCCGATCACTATGGGTGTCTTGGTTTCCCTTATCCGCAATCTCAATCAGGCACTGGGTTTGACTTCTATTGTGGTCTCTCACGATGTGCCTGAAGTGATGAGCATTGCGGATCATGTCTATTTGCTGGCCGATGGCAAGATCATCGCATCGGGCTCTCCGCAGTCTTTACGTGACAATCCTGATCCCCGAGTCAGTCAGTTTCTTCAAGGCGATGCTGATGGTCCTGTGCCGTTTCGTTACCCGGCCAAAGATATCAAACAGGAGCTTTTCTCGTGATTGTAAGCATGGTGCAGGCAATCGGCGCCCGCGCGATGGCGGTGTCCCAGACCATGGGACGTGCGACCTTTGTGCTGCTAGGTGCGCTGATCGGCAAACCTCAACCAAGAAAAATGTTCCCGTTGTTGCTGACCCAGATTTATTCCGTGGGTGTGCGCTCACTGGCGATCATCATGGTGTCAGGTCTCTTTATTGGCATGGTATTGAGCCTACAGGGCTATCTGGTACTGGCCGACTTTGGCGCGGAAAGTTCTCTTGGGCAAATGGTAGCGTTGTCGCTACTACGGGAGCTTGGCCCGGTCGTGACTGCACTCTTATTCGCGGGCCGCGCAGGCTCAGCGTTGACGGCAGAAATCGGCTTAATGAAAGCAACAGAACAGCTTTCAAGCCTTGAAATGATGGCAGTTGATCCGCTCCGCCGTGTGGTTGCACCACGTTTTTGGGCGGGTGTTATCTCCATGCCGCTTCTGGCGATGATTTTTATGATGGTGGGCATCTGGGGCGGACAGCTCGTAGGTGTCGACTGGAAAGGTATTGATTACGGCAGCTACTGGGCGGTGATGCAATCATCCGTTGAGCTGGGTTACGACATTGGACAGTCTTTTATTAAGAGTCTGGTGTTTGCCATTACCGTGACCTGGATTGCTTTGTTTAATGGTTACGATGCGATCCCTACCTCAGAAGGGATCAGCCGAGCCACTACACGTACCGTCGTGCATTCGTCTTTAGCAGTGTTGGGATTGGATTTTGTCCTCACGGCACTGATGTTTGGGAGCTAATTAAATGCAACAAAACCGAAAAACAGAATTTTGGGTAGGCACATTTGTTATAGCCGGTATTGCCGCAGTGCTGCTGCTCATTTTTCAGGTCGCGGATGTCAAAAGCTTTTCGCGTTCTGAACACTACTCGCTCGAAGCGCATTTCGACAACATTGGTGGTTTGAAAGTTCGCTCTCCAGTGAAAGTGGGCGGCGTTGTGGTGGGTCGTGTTAGTAACATCGCTCTGACGGCGCCGGATTATATTCCGACCGTGACGATGGACATTGAGCGCAAATATGGCTATTTCCCAGAAACCAGCTCGGCGGCGATTCTGACGTCAGGGCTTCTGGGTGAGCAGTACATTGGTATTCGCCCTGGCTTTCTGGATGAGGATATTGATGTCCTTCAGGATGGCGACTTGTTGGAAGATACACGCTCAGCGATGGTATTAGAGGACTTGATTGGTCAGTTCCTTTACAGCGTCGGTGGGTCTGAGGAGTAAAAGTCATGAAAAAGTGGTTTGTTACGCTTTTCGCAGCGCTGACTGTTGCGATTTCATCGGTCTCTTTTGCGGCCCCAATTGATGCGAAAGACCCGTATCTTCTGATCAATAGTGTGGCGGAAAACGCGTTTAGTCGCTTGAAAGCCGATAAAGATCAGTACATCGAAAACCCAGAGCTTTTGCGCGTTGTTGTCAAAGAGGAGTTGATGCCATATATCAATGTCCGTTACGCCGCACTGAAAGTGCTGGGCCCACAGGCGCGTAAAGCCAGCAAAGAAGAACGAGACCTTTTCACTGAAGCTTTCTATGACTATCTCGTTGCATCGTATGCCCAGATCTTGACGCAATATACCGACCAGGAAATCAATGTGGAACCAGCTAAGAAAATAGATGCCAAACGTAAAGTGGTGTCTGTCCGCGTTGATATTCTGGACAAAGCCCGCCCACCAATCCGTCTGGATTTTGCCCTGCGTAAAAACGGCAAAACGGAAGAGTGGCAAGGCTTTGATGTACAGGTTGAAGGTGTGAGTATGCTGGACACCAAAACCAGCGAATGGAGCGGTGAACTTCGTCGTAATGGCATCGAAGACGTCGCCAAACAACTGATTGAACGCGCGAAAGCGCCTATTACCCGTGATGAGAGCGCATCGTGAGTGAAGCATTATCACTTCAGCAACTCACAAATGGGCATTACTGCTTGTCAGGAGAGCTTGATCGTGACACAGTTCCAGCATTTTGGAGCCGCCGCGCCGATTGGCTGCCGTCAGACAAGCAGGTTGTACTCGATCTGTCTTCGTTAAAACGTGTCGATTCGGCGGGTATGGCAATGTTGCTCCACTTGCAGCAAGAACTCAACGACAGACAACAAACCCTGATGTTGAGTAACACTCCTTCGCAGCTTAGCGTCTTGCTGCAGCTGAGCAACGTGGAAAGTCTTTTTACTGATGAAAGTGCATCGGTTGACGGGGAATAGTTGTGGAACCTACTGAAATCAAAGCCATTCTAGAGCAAGCTCTAACGCTGGAAGAAATCCATGTAAAAGGTGACGGCAGTCACTTCGAAGTGATCGCAGTTGGCGATATGTTCGATGGCATGTCACGCGTGAAGAAACAGCAGACTATTTATGGCCCACTGATGGAACACATCAGAACCAATGCAATCCATGCTCTTAGCATCAAAGCGCTGACCCCAACTGAGTGGGCGCGCGACAAAAAACTGATGCAACCGCTATAAGTTCACGAGGAACAGCATGCAAAAATTCCGTGTCCACGGTGGTGGCCCACTGCGTGGTGAAGTCACAATTTCAGGTGCCAAGAATGCGGCACTGCCTATTTTGTTTGCCGCGCTGCTGGCTGAAGAGCCTGTAGAAGTCGCGAACGTTCCTAAATTGCGTGATATCGACACCACCATGGAGTTGTTATCACGTTTGGGTGCCAAAGTATCCCGCAACGGTTCTGTTCACGTTGATGCCAGTAACATTAACGAATTCTGTGCACCTTACGATCTGGTGAAAACCATGCGTGCATCTATTTGGGCGTTAGGCCCACTGGTTGCCCGTTTTGGTAAAGGTGAAGTGTCATTGCCGGGCGGTTGTGCCATCGGCGCACGTCCGGTTGACCTGCATATTCATGGTCTGGAGCAACTTGGCGCGACCATTACACTGGACGAAGGTTACGTGAAAGCCCATGTTGATGGCCGCCTGCAAGGTGCGCACATCGTTATGGATAAAGTCAGTGTTGGCGCAACAGTGACCATCATGTCTGCGGCAACGCTGGCAGAAGGTACCACAGTGATTGAAAATGCAGCGCGTGAACCTGAGATTGTGGACTGTGCGAAGTTCCTGAACACACTGGGTGCGAAAATCACTGGTGCAGGTACTGACGCTATCACAATTGAAGGTGTTGAGCGCTTGGGCGGTGGTTATCATGAAGTGGTTGCTGACCGTATCGAAACTGGCACATTCTTAGTCGGAGCGGCGGTATCTGGCGGTAAGGTGATGTGTCATAACACCTCACCAAAATTGATGGAAGCGGTGCTGGCTAAGCTGGAAGAAGCGGGTGCGCTGGTGGAAAGTGGTGAAGACTGGATTTCGCTGGACATGACAGATCGCGAGCTGAAAGCAGTGAATATCCGTACGGCTCCACATCCGGGTTTCCCAACCGATATGCAGGCGCAATTTACACTGCTCAACCTGATGGCGAAAGGCACCGGTATCATCACAGAAACGATTTTTGAGAACCGTTTCATGCATGTGCCAGAGCTGCAACGCATGGGGGCTCACGCTGAAATCGAAGGTAACACTGTGGTTTGTGGTGATTGCGATGGTCTGAGTGGTGCTCAGGTGATGGCAACTGACCTGCGTGCTTCTGCGAGCCTTGTGATTGCTGGTGCGATTGCAAAAGGTGAAACTATCGTTGACCGTATTTATCATATCGATCGTGGTTACGAGCACATCGAAGATAAGCTTAAAAAGCTGGGTGTCAGCATTGAACGTTTCAGTGACTAATTGCTGATAGCAATAGATGAAGAGAAGGCCACTTAAGAAGTGGCCTTTTTTGTTTTTTTTTGAACGGGTGGGTAGTGTGTCTACTGAAGTTTTTCTTCGCCAATCGTGACTATGACATCAATAGGTTGACCGTTTCTGATCACCTTGAAAGGGACTTTTGTGCCAGGGCGGATATCAACCACGATATCCAGGGCATTGCGGACACTGCTAACAGGCTTTTCGTTTATCGCGATTATCAGATCGTTGACCTTAAGTCCCGATTTTTCCGCAGGCCCATTCGGGTCCATGCTTCCCACCATCACGCCGCTTAATTGCTCCGCATCAAGGAGCCTTGCCATTACAGGGTTCACTTCGCGTCCTTCCACACCAATGTAGCCGCGGATAACCCGACCATCAGCGATCAGTTTCTGCATAATCTTCAATGTGAGGGAGTAAGGAATAGCAAAAGAAATGCCATAGGTATCTACATCGGTGGCTTGCTGGAATGATGCGGTATTGATACCGACTAACTCGCCCCGGCTGTTGACCAAGGCTCCGCCAGAGTTACCTTTGTTGATCGCCGCATCGGTTTGCAGGAAGTCCTGCTGGCGGTTAAAGCTCATTCCCGCACGACCTGTTGCGGAGATGATGCCGAAGGTCGTCGTTTGACCAAGGTTGTAGGGGTTTCCTATAGCAAGTACCACGTCACCGACGGCAGGTTCATAGCTATCGTTAAATGGGATCACAGGCAGGCTATCTAGCTCAATCTTCAATACCGCCAAGTCGGTACGTTGATCTTTACCTACCAGTTGCGCAGTACTGATACGGCCATCCTGCAACGCAACAATGATTTGGTCAGCTCTGGCGACGACATGGTAGTTGGTCACAATGTAGCCTTTGTCGCTCATAATGACGCCGGATCCAAGCCCTTCGGCATTGAGCTGCAAGCGGTTTTCTGCGCTATAACGGCGGGTGTAGATGTTCACAACGGCAGGGGAGGCACGTCGGACAGCATAGTTATAGGAAATCAGGTTGTTGTTGGCTTCAAACGTGGCAAGTGTCGCTTCAGGCAACAGCTGGGAACTTCGTAACGAAGGAATGGCAATAAGCAGCACAGCAGCGACCAAAACGCCGTACACCACAGAACGTGCTAAAAAAGCCAGCATGCAATTCCCCATAAAACCGCGAAATATAAAGCATTGAGAATACCACTGAATGGTCTGTATGAGTAGCTGACAAGGCCGAATAAAGAAAGAGCCTGACACTGTCAGGCTCCTGATTTGAAACGCTTTGAGTAAAGCGTTTGCTTAGCGGATCACCAGATACATGGTAGATTCGCCGCGCAGAATGTTAAGTGCCAACACAGACGGTTTGCTCTCAAGTTGCTTGCGCAGATCGCCAAGGTTTTTCACTTTGTTTCGGTTCAGCCCAACGATCACGTCGTCCTGCTTTAAGCCATAGCGGGCGGCGATAGAGTCTTTTTCGACACTTGAAACGCGAACCCCGGACACTTTGCCTTCTTTATAGTTTTCCAGCTCAGCGCCTTTCAGGGCTTCATGCAGGGTTTCCGCATTGGCTTTGGCAAGGCTGGCTTCTTTCAGCTTAGCGGTAACTATTTTCTCTTTACCGTCACGAATAATGCCAAGCTTCACGTCTTTGCCCGCGCCCAGCGTCGCGATTTTTGCGCGAAGTTCACCGAAGCTGCGAATTTCTTTACCGTTTACGGAAACGATAATGTCACCGGCTTCGATACCTGCTTTTTCTGCGGCCGAGTCAGGTACGATTTGGCTGACAAAAGCGCCATGGTTTGTTTCATAACCAAATGCTTCTGCGAGCTCTGATGTCAGTTCGCCACCTTGCACGCCCAGCACGCCGCGTTTCACTTCACCAAATTCAAGGATTTGGTCGACGAGGTTTTTCGCCATGTTCACGGGAATGGCAAAGCCAATACCGACATTACCGCCGTTCGGACCGAGAATAGCGGTGTTAATGCCGACCAGTTCACCATTCAGGTTAACCAGCGCTCCACCGGAGTTACCGCTGTTGATCGCCGCATCAGTCTGGATGAAGTTTTCAAAATTTTCGACATTCAAACCACTGCGGCCCAGTGCTGAAATGATGCCTGAAGTGACGGTCTGACCAAGACCAAATGGGTTACCAATCGCAATGGCGAAATCCCCAACACGCAGTGCATCTGAATCAGCAAGCTTGATTTCAGTCAGATCATCCGCTTTTTCCAGCTTGAGCAATGCGACGTCAGACATGCCATCGCTGCCGATAAGCTCCGCATCGTATTCGCGGCCATCGTGCAATTGAACACGGATTTTATCTGCACCATCAATCACATGATGGTTAGTGATCACATACCCTTTGTCTGCGTCAATAATGACACCCGATCCCAAGCCACGGAATGGACGCTCTCTGACTTGTTCAGAAGGAAAGTCCGGGCCAAAGAAGAAACGGAAAGATTCAGGAATGCGTTGTTTTGATGTGTGGCTGCCTTCCACAGCAATACTGACGACTGCTGGGCTCACAGCTTCAAGCATAGGCGCAAGGCTAGGCAGACTCTCACCGGCAACCGCGGCTGGTAATGCTGCAGTTGTCGGCAAGGCTGTCATGGTTGTACTAACGGCAAGTGCAATCGCACTTAAAGTAAGCAAAGACTTCTTTTTCATAAACACACTCCCCTCTATAGGTACGTTTTAAGAGTGGGGGTGGGTCAAAAAAGTTCAATGCCCCGTTATTTGATATTTGTGATCGAGTTAACTCGCTTTGCTGGTTTCTTTTTGGTCTTTCAGCAAACCTGACGCGCCATCAGAATAGTCGCGAGGCGGCTCTTGAGAAGGTTCTTGCTCTTCAGTCACTTCCGACAGTTTGCTGATGCGTTTTGCAAAAGGATTGTCCTGCTCAGGCAAATTCGGCATTAATTCTGCTGAAGTGTTGGCCATGTGTTGATACAGCTTACTGTAATCGCGGGAAATGTTGTCGAGCAGCTCTGCGCTCTGCGCGAAGTGGTCTACCAACTCCTGACGATACTGTTCCAATTCATAGCGCGACTTCTCTAACTCTTTTTTCAGATCTTTTTGTTGAGAATTATCACGCATTGTCAGGCGGGCAATAATGAAGCCAATGACAATACCAATGATCACAAATACCAGCGTGTTGATCCAAGCCATAAGTGCTCCTTAACTTATTCCAACCGGTTGGATAAATTGCAGTTTTTTTGCCGATGAAATGGCAATCAAAAGAAAACTACAAACCCCTTAATACTCTTGGTTTACTATACATGCCAAGATAGACGCATGGTACTATTGATTTTGAGAACGCCACGGGTGCAAGTGAGAGCTAGGTTCAAGGATGACACCACTAGAGCAATACCATAACGACTTACAAAGACCGGACTTTTTTGAAGATGCTTCCCAACGCAATGCGGTTGAGAAACTGGAAGATCTTTATCATCGCCTGATAAAGAGGGCGCATGCGCCGGTTGAAAAACAAGGCTTTCTGGAATCCCTGTTTAAGAAGAAAACGCCAGTGAAAGCACCGGAAAAGGGTCTTTACTTCTGGGGTGGTGTTGGCCGTGGGAAAACTTATCTCGTTGATACCTTCTTCGAAAGCCTGCCGTTTGATAAGAAACTGCGGATGCACTTTCACCGCTTTATGCACCGTGTCCATCACGAGTTGAAGCTCCTTGATGGCGAGCAGGATCCTTTGCAGAAGATTGCCGATAAGCTCGCCGATGAAGCCCATATTCTTTGTTTTGATGAGTTTTTCGTTTCTGATATTACAGATGCGATGATATTAGGGACGCTGATGGAAGCTTTGTTTGAGCGTGGGATCTGTCTGGTGGCAACGTCAAATATTGTTCCAGATGAACTCTACCGAAACGGCTTGCAACGTGCTCGATTCCTTCCTGCCATCGCCCTTATTAATCAGCATTGCGAAGTGGTGAACGTTGATGCGGGCACGGATTATCGCTTACGAACGTTGGAGCAGGCAGAGATCTTTCATTTTCCTTTAGATGAAGCTGCAGGCGAAAACCTCAAAGAGTACTTCTATAAGCTGGCCACCGAGCCATGTCATGAATCACTGGAAATCGAAATTAACAACCGAAAGCTGATCGCCGAGCGTGAAGCCGAAGGGGTAGTTCACTTTGAATTCGCCACGTTATGCGATAGTCCACGTAGCCAATCTGACTATATAGAGATAGCTCGCCTTTACCACACGGTTTTACTGGCAAACGTACCGCAAATGGGCCTCTCAAAGGATGATGCTGCGCGTCGATTTATCGCGATGGTCGATGAATTCTACGAAAGACACGTGAAACTTATCATTTCAGCTGAAGTTGCCTTGAATTCACTGTACACAGATGGGCGCTTGTCATTCGAATTTAGGCGCTGCATTTCGCGTTTGAAGGAGATGCAAAGCCATGATTACTTGGCTTTGGAGCATCTTCCATAACCAGTCTTGCGGTAATGACAGTATTGATAAAAATCCAATGGAGAAAAAGTCAGGACTTTTTTTGAAAAAAAGGTGATTTTTTCTCCACCCTTCCTTATAATCCTGCGACCCACCGTTACTGTTGAAAGGCTTCGGCCGAGGGAACCACCACTCGAAGGGGTGCTGAATGGGCTCTTAACAGTGGGAGCGAGAGCTCCTTAAGTGAAATCTAAATTTATCGGGTAATTATTAGCATGAAAACATTCGTTGCTAAACCAGAAACTGTAAAACGCGACTGGTACATTGTAGACGCAGAAGGTAAAACTCTGGGTCGTATCGCAACTGAAATCGCATCTCGTCTGCGTGGTAAGCACAAGCCGGAGTACACTCCGCACGTTGACACTGGTGACTACATCGTAGTTATCAACGCGGAAAAAGTTAAAGTAACTGGCGCGAAAACTACTGACAAGATGTACTACCACCACTCTGGTTTCATGGGTGGCATCAAGTCAATCAGCTTCGACAAACTGATCGCTAAGAAACCAGAAATGGTTATCGAGCTTGCTGTTAAAGGTATGCTACCACGCGGTCCTCTAGGTCGTGCAATGTACCGTAAACTGAAAGTTTACGCGGGCGCAGAGCACAAGCACGCGGCACAACAACCGCAAGTACTGGACATCTAAGGGGACTTCAAAATGGCAGAACAATACTACGGCACAGGTCGTCGCAAAAGCTCCGCAGCTCGTGTATTCATCAAGCCGGGCAGCGGTAACATCGTAATCAACAAGCGTTCTCTGGAAACCTACTTCGGTCGTCCAACCGCTCGCATGGTTGTTATGCAACCTCTTGAGCTGGTAGAAATGACTGAGAAGCTGGACCTGTACATCACCGTTGCTGGTGGTGGTATCTCTGGTCAAGCAGGTGCAATCCGCCACGGTATCACCCGTGCGCTGATGGAATACGATGAGACTCTGCGTCCTGCACTGCGCGCAGCTGGCTTCGTTACTCGTGACGCACGTCGCGTTGAACGTAAGAAAGTTGGTCTGCGTAAAGCACGTCGTCGTCCACAATTCTCTAAGCGTTAATTCGCTTCCGGATTATCCGGGAATTATGGTCCAAAAAGCCTGGCTTATGCCGGGCTTTTTATTACCTCCATTCAGGCATTTATCCCTCCCGTCAATGCGCGAACTGTGCGCTTGTCCCCAATTTCCTCATTTTGATATTTCCGCAAATTTTTTCTTTTTTGGCAGTTAGTTAAAAAAACGGTGTATACCTCACATTTGTTACAAAAAGGTAGCTTTATCTTGTCAAAAAGTGGGGTTTTCCTTATCATTTAGGCGACGTATTAATAGGTTTTTGTTGGACAAACCACCCGTTTCTACGCAATAAGAATACTTAATTTGAGTTAGCCGTACGCTCCAGGGACGCATAAGGAAAGTTATAAGAATCCATGCGGGAGCACATGGGAGAATGTTGGATGAGCAATGCGCCAGTGAATTCCGGCCGACGTCGTTTCCTGACTCTATCAACCGCTGTGGTTGGTGGTGTGGGTGCAGCAGCAGTCGCTGTACCTTTTATCAAGTCATGGAACCCTAGCGCCAAAGCAAAGGCTGCCGGTGCCCCGGTCGAAGTCGATGTGAGTAAGATTGAAGAAGGTCAGTTAGTCAGGGTTATTTGGCAGGGCAAGCCGGTCTGGGTTGTTCGCCGTAGTGAGCAGACGCTGGAAACGTTGAATGAGATTGGTGAGCAACTTCGCGACCCTGAATCTCTCGAACCACAGCAACCTGAATATGTTGTTAACGCCTACCGTTCAGTAAAACCTGAAATTTTTGTTGCTGTTGGTCTGTGTACCCACCTGGGTTGTTCGCCAACGTATCTGCCTGATAGCTTTGGTGAGCAGGTTGAAGGGGTTTCTTCTGGTTTCTTCTGCCCTTGCCACGGCTCTAAGTTTGATATGGCTGGCCGTGTATTTAAGAGTGTGCCAGCGCCACTTAATCTGGTTGTTCCACCTTACACGTACCTTAACGATAACCGTATTTTGGTTGGCGCAGATGAGGGGACAGCGTAATGGAAAACTTGATTAACTGGTTCGAGAAACGCCTTCCAGCGATGAATGCTTATAAAAAGCATTTGTCTGAATACCCAATGCCGAAAAACTTTAACTTCTGGTACCTGTTTGGCTCTTTGGCCATGCTGGTATTGGTCAATCAGCTTTTAACCGGCATTTGGCTGACCATGAGCTATAACCCTTCTGCAGAAGGTGCTTTTGCGTCAATTGAATATATTATGCGAGATGTGGAATACGGATGGCTGCTGCGCTACATGCACTCCACCGGTGCTTCTGCGTTCTTCGTGGTCGTTTATCTGCACATGTTCCGTGGTCTGATTTATGGTTCGTACCAGAAGCCACGCGAGCTTCTGTGGATTTTCGGTATGTTGATCTTCCTGGCACTGATGGCGGAAGCTTTCATGGGCTACCTGCTGCCATGGGGTCAGATGTCTTATTGGGGCGCACAGGTAATCATTTCCCTGTTTGGTGCGATTCCGGTTATCGGTGACGACCTGACATTGTGGATTCGTGGTGACTACGTTCTGTCTGGTGCAACACTGAACCGTTTCTTTGCGCTTCATGTTGTTGCTTTACCTATCGTTATTCTGCTGCTGGTTGTGCTGCACATTCTGGCGCTGCACGAAGTGGGTTCAAACAACCCGGATGGTATTGAGACCAAGTTGCCTAAGGGCACTAAAGGTGAAGGTTACGAAACCCAGTTCCCATTCCACGAGTACTACACCAAGAAGTACGACATCATCGATTCTGTGCCTTTCCACCCTTACGGTACGGTGAAAGATCTGATTGGTGTGGGTCTGTTCGGTATTCTGTTTGCTTACGTTATCTTCTTCAATCCAGAGATGGGCGGTTACTTCCTTGAGCCACCTAACTTTGAAGCAGCTAACCCGCTGAAGACACCAGAGCACATTGCGCCAGTGTGGTACTTCACCCCATTCTACGCCATCCTCCGTGCAGTTCCTGACAAACTGTTGGGTGTTGTAATGATGGGCCTCTCCATCGCTGTTCTGTTCCTGCTGCCATGGCTGGATCGCTGTAAGGTACGTTCTTACCGTTACCGCAGCAAAATCCACCTGGCAAACATTGCGCAGTTTACTGTTTCGTTCATTGCGCTGGGTATTCTGGGTGCGCTGCCAGCAACCCCAACTTATACCCTGTTGGCACAGATCTTTAGCTTTGGTTACTTCATGTTCTTCGTCGCGCTGTTCTTCTACAGTAAAAACGAAGCGACGAAACCATTACCGGAGAGGGTGAACTACAAATGAAGAAGTGGATTGTAATGCTGTTTGCTCTGCTGCCTTCTCTGGCGATGGCGGCGGGTCCAAGCATTCCATTGGATGCAGCAAACAACGATTTGTCAGATAAAGCATCATTGCAAAACGGTGCCAAGCTTTTCATGAACTACTGTTTTGGCTGTCATGCCACTCAGTACCAGCGCTATGAGCGTATCTCAGAAGACTTGGATATCCCGAAAGAACTGATGCTGGAAAATCTGGTTTTTGACAGCAATGCGAAAATCGGTGATCTGGTGACCAATGCGATGACCGCAGAAGATGGTGCGACCTTCTTTGGTGGCCCTGCACCAGACCTAACGTTGGTTGCTCGTGTTCGTGGTACAGACTGGATTTACACTTACCTGCGTTCTTTCTACCAAGATGACTCTCGTCCGTTTGGTGTGAACAACTCAGTGTTCCCTAGCGTGGGTATGCCTCACGTATTGGAAGAGCTTCAAGGTACACCTGTTAAGCAGTACAAAACGGTACTGGTTGATGGTGAACAGGTTCAGGAGTTCATCGGTATCGAATCATTGGGTAACGGTGAGCTGAGCCCTGAAGAGTACGACGACGCAGTTCGTGACTTGGTCAACTTCCTTGAGTACTCAGGTGAGCCTAATAAGCTTGAGCGTCAGCAAATGGGTTACTGGGTGATTGGCTTTATGGTCATTTTCCTCATCCTAGCCATTTTGCTCAAGAAAGAGTATTGGCGTGACGTTCACTGATCGGTTAATCTAGTGAGTTGCTGATCCACAATGGGAGCAGGTGCTCCCATTGTTTTTTCTATAGATGAAACATTCTGGAGGGGTTAATGGCTGTTGCTGCCAATAAACGCTCGGTGATGACGTTGTATTCAGACGCATCAGACATGTATAGCCATCAGGTTCGCATCGTTCTGGCAGAGAAAGGTGTGACATACGAGATTGAGCTTGTTGATCCAAATAACCTGCCAGAGGATTTACTCGATCTGAATCCGTATAACTCGGTTCCGACTCTGGTTGACCGTGAGTTGGCGTTGTATAACGCAAACATCATCATGGAATACCTGGATGAGCGTTTCCCACATCCTCCGCTGATGCCGGTTTACCCGGTAGCACGTGGTAACAGCCGTCTGATGATGTACCGCATCGAACGTAACTGGTACACACTGGCTGAGAAAATTGAAAAAGGCAATGCAGAAGACGCTGACAAAGCGCGTCGTCAACTGCGTGAAGAGCTGTTGGCTCTGGCACCAGTTTTTGCTGAGTATCCTTTCTTCATGAGCGAAGAGTTTAGCTTGGTTGATTGCTACCTGGCTCCGCTGCTGTGGCGTTTGCCGGTAATGGGCATCGAACTGAGCGGTCCTGGCGCTAAAGAAGTGAAAACTTACATGGCGCGCGTATTTGAGCGTGATTCATTCCTGGCTTCTCTGACTGAAGCTGAGCGTGAGATGCGTCTGGCGCAATAATGAGCGACATCAATCTCAAGCCTCGACGCCCGTATCTGTTACGGGCGTTTTACGACTGGTTACTCGACAACGATCTGACGCCACATCTGGTTGTGGATGCAACCATGCCCTACGTGAATGTACCTTTTGAGTACGTACAGGATGGACAGATCGTATTGAACGTTGCACCGCGTGCGGTTGGCAACCTTGAATTGGGTAATGACGAAGTCAGTTTCAATGCACGATTCGGTGGTCGACCGATGCTGGTGACTGTGCCTATGTATGCTGTGATGGCAATTTATGCACGTGAAAATGGTGCTGGCACCATGTTCGATCCAGAGCCAGCATACGATGAAGAGCTGGAGCGTATTGAATCTGAACCAGAACTCAATGCTGTCGAGGAAGTGCAGGAAGATGTGGAAACTGTTGTGGAGACTGAGGAGCCAACTTCAGAGCCAGAGCAGAAACCGAAAGGTCGTCCGACACTGACTGTCGTCAAATAAAAAAAGCAGCCTAGGCTGCTTTTTTCATGTCTGAATCCAGGGGATGTTGACCTTTGGTGGTTAAATTTTGTTCTATCCCTAAGCGTTTTAGGCGCG
>NZ_LASY01000056.1:0-38248 GCF_000973155.1 Grimontia sp. AD028
AATAGAACCACTATTCCTCGAGAAATTTGCCTCGAATTGAACGCATTGATGGCCTCTGAATTCGAGCATCTTCAAGTTATTTGGGTATATAGCATTATCTCCACTATTCCACGATGAGGCGAAGTCATGTCCATACGTTTATTTTCTGTTGCCATGGTGCTGTTCCTAAGTGGCTGTGCCAAAAGTGTTTACACTGACTTTGACCAGCAGTTCGCTTATCAAGATATTCAGACCTACGATATCGACGTCAAACCTTCAACCTCTCCCGTATCACTGGACGACAGCCGCATTGAGCGCGCATTGGAACGTGAAATGGCTGCCAAAGGCATTAAAGAAACCGACACTTCCCCCAACGTGACGCTTCGCTATTTCGTTCAGCCAAAAACCGAAGCCATTGCACATGGTCCTTCAATCAGCTTCGGTTACGGTTCACGCCGATTTGGTGCACGATATGAAACCCCAATTCGCATTGAAGAGCGAGATTACGGTCAACTGGTCGTAGAAATGGTGGACAATCAGAGCAATCAGGTCATTTGGCGTGCCGTATCAAACCGCAAACTGACGGATAGCATGACCCCTTCAAGTAAGAATGAGTTCATCAATGAGCAGGTGAAAGACATGTTTGCAAACTTCCCTCCTTCAAATGGTGAAAAGTAAGCAAGTTAACACTCACTTTTATGCCACTTTCGGACATTAACCTGCTATCCATCCTATTTTAAACAGCTAATGTCATCTTTCCTGCTGCTCAATGCATCGAGCAGCAGAGTGTTGACCTCCAACACTCAAATGTCAGCCTTTTATTTTAGGAATTCATCTCAGTAAAAGACTTTCCCGTAGAATCTGCATTTAACACCGCATTTATAAATGCTTGAGTAAAAGGCAACCGATTACAAATGCGACTTAACTCACCCATCAAATCTACCAGACATAAAAACAGGCCATTAAATTCAGATAGTTAAAATGGGTCACTCAAAATAACCCTCAAAAATAGCGGTCATTCGATTGACATCACACATTTCGCCGATAGAATACCGCGCCGTTTAACCGATAGAATCATATCGGGCGCGTTTCTCTTTGTTATTGAGGTGTAAAATGGCGGCGGACAACAACTACAGCCTGGGACCAGTCCCACAGTCAGCTCGAAAGGGCATCTTATCCCTGACGATGGTCATGCTGGGATTAACCTTCTTTTCAGCGAGCATGTGGACAGGAGGAACGTTAGGCACCGGCCTTTCATTCAATGATTTCCTCCTCGCTGTTCTCATCGGTAATCTTCTCCTCGGTATTTACACTTCCTTTCTTGGTTACATCGGCGCCTCTTCTGGTCTTTCAACTCACCTTCTTGCTCGATTCTCTTTCGGAACCAAAGGTTCCTGGCTTCCTTCTCTCATTCTTGGTGGTACACAAGTTGGTTGGTTTGGTGTTGGCGTTGCCATGTTTGCTCTGCCAGTCCAGAAAGCGACAGGTATCGACACCAACATTCTGATTGCAGTCGCCGGTCTAGCCATGACCGCCACCGTTTATTTCGGCATCTCTGCGCTTATGATTCTCTCCGCCATCGCTGTTCCTGCTATTGCCCTTCTCGGCGGATACTCAGTCATCGAAGCTATCGATAGCTTGGGTGGTATTGAAAAGCTCCAACTCATCTCTCCTGAAAATCCTATGTCATTCTCAACCGCGCTGGTTCTGGTGGTTGGTTCATTCATTTCGGCGGGAACACTGACCGCAGATTTCGTGCGATTTGGTAAGAGTGCAAAAGGCGCTGTCGTCGTAACCATGGTGGCGTTCTTCATCGGCAACAGCCTGATGTTTATCTTTGGTGCAGCTGGCGCGGCAGCAACAGGTCAGTCAGATATTTCAGAAGTGATGATGATGCAAGGGCTGCTCCTTCCAGCCATCATTGTGCTTGGCTTGAACATCTGGACAACCAACGACAACGCGCTTTATGCATCCGGCCTTGGTTTCTCCAATATTACCGGGCTGCCAAGTAAATACCTGTCCGTTGCCAACGGTATCATTGGTACCCTATGCGCACTGTGGCTCTACAACAACTTTGTTGGTTGGCTGACCTTCCTTTCAGCAGCGATTCCGCCGATTGGTGGTATCATCATCGCCGATTTCATCAAGCACCGTGCGCGTTACAAAGATTTTGCCAACGCCGAGTTTAAGACCGTGAACTGGGCAGCAATTGGTGGTGTGGCCGCGGGTATTGCGGCTGGTCACCTACTCCCAGGTATCGTGCCTTTGAACGCCGTATTAGGCGGTGCAATCAGCTATCTTGTACTGGATATGCTAAACAACAATAAAAAAACCGAATCTGCTCGCGTGTGAGCCAAAGAGGAAACCTCAATGTCAGCATCTCTACTGATTAAAAATGTTGTTATTCGCGGTCAGGAAACGCCTTCGCAAATCCTGATTGAAGACGGCGTTATTCGCGCCATTGAAGACAACAGCGCTGAGCTGAAAACAGATGCAACCGTAATTGACGCAGAAGGCGGTATGGCATTGCCACCTTTCTGTGAGCCTCATATCCACCTGGACACCACGCAAACCGCTGGTGAGCCAAGCTGGAATATTTCAGGTACCTTGTTTGAAGGTATCGAGCGCTGGGCTGAGCGCAAAGCCATGCTGTCTATCGAAGATGTGAAAGCACGTGCAAAACAAACCCTGAAGTGGCAAATCGCTAACGGTATTCAACACGTCCGCACCCACGTTGATGTGTCAGACCCTACCCTGACCGCATTGAAAGCCATGATTGAAGTGCGTGAAGAAATGAAGCCTTGGGTTGATATTCAAATCGTGGCGTTCCCTCAAGAGGGCATTCTCTCCTACCCAAACGGTAAAGAGTTACTAGAAGAAGCAGTAAAGATGGGTGCAGACGTTGTGGGTGCCATTCCACACTTCGAGTTCACCCGAGAATACGGTGTTGAATCCCTGCACTACGCCTTTGAATTGGCGCGTAAATATGACCGCCTGATTGACGTGCACTGCGACGAAATTGACGACGAACAATCACGCTTTGTCGAAACCGTAGCGGCACTGGCACACAAATATGAAATGGGCCACAAAGTGACAGCGAGTCACACGACGGCAATGCACTCTTACAATGGTGCTTACGCGTCTCGCCTATTCCGTTTGCTACGCATGTCTGGCATCAGCTTTGTTGCGAACCCACTGGTGAATATTCACCTGCAAGGCCGTTTTGATGACTATCCAAAGCGCCGTGGTATTACCCGTGTCAAAGAAATGCTGGCGTCAGACATCAACGTCTGTTTTGGCCACGACGACGTGTTCGATCCTTGGTATCCACTGGGCACCGCCAACATGCTGCAAGTGCTGCATATGGGACTGCATGTTTGCCAAATCATGGGCTACGACCAACTGAACCAATCGCTGGATTTGATCAGCCATCACTCGGCAAAAACCCTGAACATTCAAGACAACTACGGTGTGGAAGTTGGCAAACCGGGCAACCTACTGATCCTGCCTGCTGAAAACGACTTTGATGCCGTGCGTCGTCAGGTGCCTGTTCGCTACTCTATCCGTGCAGGTAAAGTGATTGCAGAAACCCAACCTGCTACCACCTCATTACACCTTGAAGAGACCGAAGCGGTCACCTTTAAGCGTTAATAATAAAGCCCCGCAAGCGCGGGGCTTTTTCTTATCCACTTAATCAGTTCAGCTCATCAAACCCGTTTATACCCAATGGCGCGCCGCCATTGACTGCGTCCTGTGCAATGGCACCATAGAGTTTTCCGCCTTCGAAGTTCACTGTCAGGGGACCAATTGCGACGGTTTTCGAACCAGCAGGTGTGATGGAAACCACCGCTTCGCCCGGCATTAAACCGACACCTGTTATCGTCTGTTTGTAGACGAAATTGCTGATGGTAGGGCTGGCGCTGGAAATATCCGAGGTCGGCGTAATGTAAACATCCACAGTTCCCGCAGAAACCGAGCCGTGAACCAGTGAGATCTTCGCTTCTGTTGCGACTTTTCGGCGATCTTCCTCAAAGGGAAGCAGCTCGATATCAAACGAGTCGGAAGCCTCTACCGAGCCCAAAACAATGGCGTTATAGAATTTACCTTGCTCGAGGGAGACAGGGATATCTTTCAGCACATCCGCACTTAATGACGGTACGTTCACCGTCACATCCTGCGTACCTGCTGGAACCTGCAAGAAAGGAGATTCGTTTAAATAAGTCAGGTCAGCCACAGCAGGGGTTGTGCTGTCATTCAAGAGTACGTTGACCGCTGGCGCGTCTGATACAGCATGAACCGCACGCAGATCTGCACCTGTCGTCTGGTCAAAAATCACTGATGCTCCAGTACCGGAAGCTGCGACCAATACCACTGGCGACGTGGTATTACCGCCATAAACGTTCGGCGCGGCAGTCACCAATAAGTCAGTCCCGGAAGCCAATGGCACAGTTCCGCTATCAAAGACCACGGTCTTAGTTCCCTCCGGTGTAATGCGAATGCGGTAATCCCCCGCAGGGACTGAAAGCTGGTCGCTGAACTGACGATAGCTCAGTGTCAAAGCAGGTGAAGCCGATGCAATGTCCTCATCTGGCGAAGTCACATACACATCGACAGTGGGTACAGTTGGTGAACCATGAACCGCCTGCACTCTGACATAGCCACTAGCAACCGCAGAATCCGCATTCTCCACCACCAGCACTTCCAGAGAATTGTCGGCGACACTGCCTATCGCAATCGCAGAATAATTGCGTTCAGCTTTCAGATCGTAATCTTCCGTAATAACCGTCAGTGTACTTTGGTCAGGCAACAAGGCGTTTACCTTTACCTCGTAGTTCTGTGAAGCGACCTTCGCAAAACCGCTGCTCTCACCATAATCCAACCCTTCCACCAAGGCAGATTGGTTCGCCGTTATATTTACTTTTGGCGCATCCGCTCCCGCGTGGATAACCCTAAGCGAGGCCTGCGTATGTGAACCTCCACCTCCACTACTTCCCCCACAGCCATAAAGTGAAAAGCCCATAATCACATACAAAATCATTAGCCATTGTTTCATCTCGTCACTCCTCTTATTTCAACGAGTGACTGTGTTACACAATGACGGACGGTTAGGATCAAAAGGTCGAATCTGAAGATTTAAGATGGGAAATATCAACGTAAGGACAAGGTATTATTGGAAGTGATCCAAATGGCTCGACACACTCCTCATTCAAATCCCTGTAATTTATAGATAACTTAGCAGCATTCTGGATATTCGCTTAGCGTGAGTGATTTTCATCATGAATGGCTAATTTAAACAGTGATTTACCTCTGTCTTAATTAAGAAGCAGTATTCGCAAAATAACACCACACTTTTTGTGTGAACTCAGCTTAAATTCGCTGCCGACTTTCTGTACACAGCCACCTCATAAGCATCTAATTACATAAAAATACGATCAAACTAAGTTGGTGACATGTTTCCACAAATTATTATTCTCAACGGAACAGGCAGCGCAGGGAAAACCAGCATTGCTAACGCACTCATTGAACGTCTACCCCGCCAGTACTTGAACTTCAGCATAGATAGCGTGCTTTACGCCCTCCCTCCTTCGGATCTGAAAGCCATGATTGAAGGCAAACCTATTTTCCGCGAAGGCTACGACTACCCAACCTTAGTAGAGGGGTATCATCAAGCTGCAAAAGGATTAGCAAAAGCGGGCTGCTACCTAATCCTTGATAACGCTTGGACTGTCGACGAAGAAAAGAAAAACCTTCTGGCCGCATTGGAAGGTTTCACTGTTTGTATGGTGGGTGTGAAATGTCATTTGCTGATTGCCGCCAAGCGCGAGAAAGAGCGTGGAGACAGAGCGATTGGACTGGCGGAAAGTGAATACAACTACGTTCACCAACACCTGTACTATGACATTGAGCTTGATACCACGAGTCAGTCACCGGAAGCGGCGACAACAGAGCTACTCAAATGGCTGGAAACGAATCCGGCACTGCTCGGGGCTCAACGCAGTCAGAAAAAGCTCAATGCGTGTTTAAGTGCTGCCTAGGATCACTACATACACCTTTTAATGCTTGGCACGGACTGGGAATCTGTTTCTGCCCCAGCCCAGTGCCAACAATGAAAGCAAGCTCAACCATCCCAGACTGCCACCACCTCCACCACCGGAAGAGACGTTATCTTGCGATGCGGTTTCTGATAGCGATAGGCTCGCACCTTCAAACGCTTCTGAGCCATATACCATGACGTAATAGGTGCCCGAAGTCAGGTTAGAAAGCTGACAGGTTTCCTGATTGGAACTGGAAGTAGATTTACAATCGAAGGCGTTTATCGTCGGCGCAGCGCCTCCGCGCACATACAAATCTGCATCGCCTATCCCGCCACTCAGGGAAATCGTCAAGCCTCCCCCAGACATTGGCGTTGCTGACATTGGTGTCGCCGACATCGCCGATGCCCGATTAGCAGACAAAACACCTGCTGAGCTTACGGTGAAGGAGTAGTAAACCTCCTCTCCCTGAAGCCCTTGAATGTTGGTGATAGGAGCGGATGTGTCGATTGGATCTGCACGTTCTTCCGGCGCTTGGGAACTACTTTCCTGAGTCAGAGAAATGGTAACCCCAGAGAATGCCGCGTAGCCATGAAGCATCACAAAGAACTCATCCCCCGCACTGCCCTGGGCAATACAGCTTTCATTGTTGCCGTAGTAGTAAGGACGGCAATCGTAATCTGATTGGGAAGGCGTGCTGCCTTTTTTCAGGTAAAGGTCAACATCACCCGAGCCACCAGAAATACTGACCCGCAGGCTGCTGCCATCATCCGGCAAGGTGAAGCTGTAGAAAAGCATGTCACCGCGGGTACCCGACAGGCTGGATACCGCATCGCCGACATTCAGAACCTGTGGCGGAGATTCCACCACATCCAGTTGAACAGAGGCACCCGAGTAGGCCGTTTGCCCCACCACCAGCACATTGTATTCACCCGTACCTTGCAGGGTCACATCACACACTTCGTTATTGTCTGACGTAGTGGAAGCACAGTCGTAATCACTGGTTGTTGGCCAGCCATTGTATTTCACGTAAAGATCCGCGTTCCCCGACCCACCACTTATGGCCACAGATGCATAATCCGTATTCGCGGGGAGCGAGAAGTAGTAATACGTTTCAGAACCGCTATCGCCACTGGTGTTATTCACAGGCACACCGCTGGTGAGTTCAGTAGTATCCAGACATGCATAAACACCCACTTGGCTGAACGCATCGACCACGTCAGTAGTGTTGTAACCTAAATCATCCGCGGCGCGGGCCACGCC
Organism: Grimontia sp. AD028; assembly: GCF_000973155.1. Classification (NCBI taxonomy): domain Bacteria; kingdom Pseudomonadati; phylum Pseudomonadota; class Gammaproteobacteria; order Vibrionales; family Vibrionaceae; genus Grimontia; species Grimontia sp. AD028. The sequence goes on from NZ_LASY01000056.1 coordinate 7,275, forward strand.
ACAACCGCCTTCATCAAAGGTGGAATCCGGCGTCCAGTAAAGTTTGTTTGCAATGGCAAAGGCTGAAAAGGCCTTTTTAACGTCCCAGTCAGGCTTGGTCGCAAGCAAATAGAACGCGCGGTTAAACACGCCACTGGAGTAGTGAACATCCATGCCATCGTAATATTGGTTCGCATGGTCGATTGAGCGGCCATCATCCGACGGGGTGATAAAGTAACGCAAAGCGCCCGCAGATTTGTAAATGGCACGACCAACCTGCCAATCCACGCTGCCTTTCCAGTAAAACTCTGCAGCTTCCCCGGCAATATCAGAGAAGGCTTCGTTAATGCCGCCCGACATGCCAGCATAAATCAGATCTGAGTTTTGGTCGGTAAATCCGTGGCTCACTTCATGCGCTGATACATTGACGTCCACCAGCGGATAAAAACGAGACTGACCATCACCAAATGTCATTGATGAGCCGTTCCAAAATGCGTTTTCGTAGTTGCTGCCATAGTGAACACGCATCACCAGTTGGAAGGTCAGCGGAGACATGCTCAACCAGTCCTGATACATGTCGAACACCAGGTTGCCGAAGAAGTGCGCGTCGTTCAGCGGCGAGTAAGCACCGTTGATAGATTTAAACGTGTTGGTATTACTGGCATCTGCGCAAGCATAAGAGAAGGCCGTAGAACCGGACGTACCATGGTTCAGGTTTACCGTTTTCACGTTCGCCGTTTCTAAAGTACATGTCGATCCCACTTTGTTAATTTTCATTTCGGCATAGTCAGTGCCGAAAATGTATTGTCCGGTTTTTTCATTCCCGCCAGGGCCGCGGCCCTTATCTTCAATGTGTGCAAGCCCTTCCCACGTTTTCAGGATTTCACCGGTTTTAGCATCAATGTATGCGCGTGGGCGGGTTGGTTTTCTGGCGGGAAGGAAGAAGCTGACTTCATAGACCAAACGTGGAGAGCCCTGCTCATCAAGCCAGACAAACAACTCCGACTTTTCGTTTTCAGGCGTCAGGATTTCAGCCGCAGGCGCCCCAATTAAATGTTGGTCTTTCAGAATTTGAAGGGCACGTTGTTGACTGACAGAAGGCGTTACGGAGGCCAAGGTATTGCTGAGAGACGAAACCTTTAACCCTCGGGCATTAGCGTATTGGTTGTTCACATTGTCTGAGACAACCCGGCCTTTGCGCACGGGAACACCTTGGAAAAACTGTTGGTGTTTCACCTTCACTTTGCCGTTAGGCAAAACCACGGTTTCAGAGGGATAAAAGCCTGTTTTTGATGAGGATAAGCGACTACTCATTGCTGCTGCAGAAGGCGCGTTTTGAAACACAGAATCATCCGCCTTAACAACCTCGGCAGCATTTACCTTCAAAATCAGGAAGTTCAAAAAAATAAATCCAAACAGGAAAAGCGCGCGACCTAACATCCATCCCCCCAATAGTTTCACAATGGAAACATGCGTAACGCTTATGATTAATCATGATTGAGGGATGAGTATTGATAAAGCGAAAATGAATTTTTTTTGACCCAAATGAACCTATTTTGAGACTGTTAAAATGAAAGGTTTTCGGAAGGAGATTTAATGTGTTCTAAGTCAATGGGTTATGCTTATGGCAAAAGGAAAGAAATTAGGCTGTCACAATGCCTAATGTTGTAAACCTTATCGACGGGCTGGCGGCACGCCGTCAAACCATCCAAAGAAACACTGAAATTGGTGTTTGATTAACAACTGGGGAACGGGCATCACTTTTCGCTAAACGGCGGAAAATCTGAAAGAAATAAGCGAGCTTCTCTATTGCACCACTGAAGCGTAGTGTTTAGTGTTGTAACCGGATACTCACGATACAAACCAGGATCAGGATATTGTTGTGGAACAACTAGAGTTTCTTATCTCCTTTTTTACGGAACACAAATTTCTGCTCACTCTCGTTGTGATCACCCTTTTCATGCTGATTCGACGAGTGCTAATCAAGTTCATTTGGGGTGATTCCAACTTCCTGAGTGAAGAGCAACGTAAATGGATTTCACGCACCAAAAACGGCTCCTTTACCATGCTTCTTGTGGTCATGTTTTTGGTCTGGCGTTCAGAAATCAATGAGTTCGCACTGTCACTCACGGCCATTGCCGTTGCTGTCGTCGTCGCTTCCAAAGAGATTATTCTCTGCTTTACTGGCTCCATCCAACGCGCCAGCTCTCGCTCATTTCAAATTGGTGAATGGATCGAAGTTGGTTCGCTTTGTGGCGAAGTGATTGAACACAACCTGATGGCGACCAAAATTCAGGAAATCGACCTTCACCACGGGACGTATAACTACACAGGAAAAACGGTTACCTTCCCGAATAGTCTGTTTTTTACCACGCCCGTGAAGAACCTTAACTTCATGAAACGCTATGTTTATCATGAATTTAATATCACAGTGAAAGAAACCGCGAACCTGTATCCGTTAGTGCCGAGCTTACTGGCGAGAATTGATGACCACTGTGAAGACTTCTACGAAGTGGCGACGCGCTACAACCACGTGATTGAACGCCACGCCGGTGTCGACCTTCCAGGTGCAGACCCACACATTCATGTCACTTCAACTGAAATGGGCGACCCACAGGTACATGTTCGCATCTTCTGTCCGACCGAGCGTGCGACAGAATTGGAACAACTTATCCGCGAAGATTTCATGACCATGTACTGCGAAAGAGTCCTAAAACAACCGCCTGTCACGTTTGCCGAAGATTTGCTGACAGATTCCGACTCTAACGCGCTACATTGCTGATAACCCTTCCAGTTTTATCGACAAAAGGCTGCCTATTTTAAAAGGCAGCCTTTTGCATTTCCCGCCCAAATTTTTCAACTTTGTTAAATCCCCAAGGTAAAAATTTCATCATTCCACTGTCATAAAAGTACTTTTATGCACCGCTTTTGTTTCCAGTTGCCTTTTTTTGATCTTTGATTGTTATGCAGATGTTAACACTCGTTCGAAGTACATCTTTATCAAAGAGGAACGCAATAATGCTGTCTACAAGGAAAACGCTAACTACCATTGCTGCTGCCTGTGCGGCTTTTTCCGCCACCACTTTTGCGGCAACTGAGCTGACAATCGCAACGGTGAATAACGGCCACATGATCGAAATGCAAAAGTTGAGTAAGGAGTTCGAAAAAGAAAATCCTGATATCAAACTCAACTGGGTGACGCTTGAAGAAGGCGTGCTTCGCCAGCGTGTGACCACTGACATCGCCACCAAAGGCGGTCAGTTTGATGTGATGACCATCGGTATGTACGAAACCCCAATTTGGGGTGAAAAAGGCTGGCTGAAAGAAGTCGAAACCGATGCTGCTTACGACGTTGACGATCTCCTGCCAGCGATGCGCGCGGGTCTGTCTTACGACGGTAAACTCTACGCAGTCCCTTTCTACGGTGAAAGCTCCATGGTGATGTACCGTAAAGATCTGGTCGACAAAGCTGGCATGACAGTGCCAGACCGCGCGACATGGGGTCATATTCGTGACGTTGCTGCAGCCATTCACGATCCTGACAACGGCGTATACGGTATCTGCCTGCGCGGTAAGCCAGGTTGGGGCGACAACGCAGCTTACATCACCACCATGGCCAACTCTTTCGGTGCGCGCTGGTTTGACGAAGACTGGAAACCACAGCTGAACTCACCAGAGTGGAACCACGCAGTCAGCTTCTACGTTGACCTACTGAGCACTTACGGTCCTCCCGGTTCAAGCTCAAACAGCTTCAACGAAATCCTGGCACTGTTCAACGAAGGTAAGTGTGGTATGTGGATTGATGCCACCATCGCAGCGTCTTTCATCTCCGATCCTAAGCAGAGCAAAGTTTCTGACAAAGTGGCCTTCGCGCAAGCACCCGTTGCTGTAACCGACCGCGGTGCAAACTGGCTGTGGGCATGGGCACTGGCGGTTCCTGCAGCAACCAAAAATGCTGAAGAAGCACAGAAGTTCATCACTTGGGCAACGTCTAAGGACTACATCAATCTTGTCGCAAAAGAGAACGGCTGGGCGAACGTACCTACCGGTACCCGTCAGTCAACTTACGACAACCCTAACTTCCAGGAAGCCGCAGTATTTGCTGAAGCAGAACTGGCAGCAATCAACTCAGCAGACCCAGCGAACAGCACCCTGAAACCAACTCCTTACGTGGGCGTTCAGTTTGCTGCCATTCCTGAGTTCCAGGCGATTGGTATTGCTGCAGGTCAGCAGTTCACTTCTGCCCTTGCAGGCAAAGTCACTGTTGAACAAGCGCTGAAAAACGCCAACAAGTCTGCGGATCGCGAGATGCGCAAGTCTGGCTACTACAAGTAAGCACCTCATTGCCGGGCAGTCACCTGCCCGGCTTTTCCTTCTCAGCTTTACTGGTAATTTCAAATGCAAAAATGGTTGCCTCGGCTGTTGGTTGCGCCTTCCTTTGTCAGCTTGCTGCTCTGGATGATCGTCCCGCTTTCCATGACGATCTACTTCTCAACCATCAGATATAACTTACTTTATCCGGGAGACAACGAATTCATCGGCTCGATGAACTTCGAGTTTTTCTACACGGACGAAGCTTTTTGGCCCGCGATCATCAACACCTTAACCTTGGTGGGTATGGTCCTGGTCGTTACCGTGATTGGTGCGCTGATCATCGCCATTGCGCTGGACAAACCTTTCTTCGGTCGCGGCATTGTGCGCGTACTGTTGATTTCTCCTTTCTTCATCATGCCAACCGTGAACGCGCTTATCTGGAAAAACATGATGATGCACCCGGTATACGGCGTGTTAGCTGCGCTTTGGGAAAGCGTTGGCTTGCAGCCCGTAGACTGGCTGGAACAATTTCCGCTCGGTTCCATCATCGCCATGATCAGTTGGCAATGGATGCCCTTTGCCTTGCTGATTTTCATTACCTCGCTCCAATCCATGGACCACGAACAAAAAGAGGCCGCATTACTTGATGGTGCGACAGGCTGGCAGGTATTCCGCTACCTGACACTGCCCCACTTGGCGCGTCCCATTGCCGTGGTGATGATGATTGAAACCATCTTCATGCTCTCTGTGTTCGCGGAAATCTTTGTCACCACGGGTGGTGGCCCGGGCTATGAATCCACCAACCTCGCTTTCCTGATTTTCGGGCAGGCATTGATGCAATTTGACGTAGGTGTCGCATCAGCAGGCGGTCTTATCGCCGTGATCCTCGCCAATATCGTCGCATTCTTCCTGATCCGAGCGATCGGCAAGAACCTGGTGACCTAAGGGGGCGTTATGGCTAAACATGTTTCACTTATCGACCAAACTGGCTGGCTGCGCCCCATCATTTGCTGGGCATTGGCGCTGCTGGTGTTCTTCCCAATCCTGATGATGCTGATCACCGCGTTTAAAACCGAACAGCAAGCGATTGAAGTACCGCCCTCGTTTATCTTTGAACCGACGATAGAAAACTTCGGTTTGGTTCAGGAGCGAAGTGACTACCTGAAATTCGCGATTAACTCAGTGATCACCGCATTCGGCTCAACCATTCTGGCACTGATCATTGCCATTCCTGCGGCGTATTCCATGGCCTTCTACCCTAAGAAGCACACCAAGGATATGTTGCTGTGGATGCTTTCCACCAAGATGCTGCCGGCTGTGGGCGTATTGGTGCCGATCTACATTCTTTGCCAGAAAACCGGGCTGCTCGATACCACCTTGGCGCTTACGATCATCTACACACTGATCAACCTGCCCATCGTGGTCTGGATGCTGTTCTCCTACTTCAAAGATATTCCAAGAGACATCCTTGAAGCTGTTCGGCTGGATGGCGCAGACACACTCGGTGAAATCCGCCATGTGTTGCTGCCGCTGTCTCTGGGTGGCATTGCGTCAACCGCGCTGCTTTCCATCGTACTGAGCTGGAATGAAGCCTTCTGGTCAATCAACCTGACCTCGGCCAATGCGGGCACACTCGCCACCATGATTTCCACTTACTCCAGTCCAGAAGGGCTGTTCTGGGCGAAGCTTTCTGCGGCTTCTACTTTGGCCTGTGCGCCTATCGTCATTCTCGGTTGGTTCTGTCAGAAACAACTGGTTCAGGGATTAACCTTCGGGGCTGTAAAATGAGCTACTTACAAGTCAATCATCTATATAAAAAATACGGCGACGCGCTGGCGCTCAAAGACATTGATTTTGAAATTCAAAAAGGCGAGTTCGTCGTCTTCGTTGGGCCATCAGGCTGTGGTAAATCCACCTTGCTGCGCACCATTGCGGGGTTGGAAAACGCCTCCCACGGCGACATCCAGCTAGACGGTCAGTCGATCATCGAAACTCACCCGTCCAAACGTGATGTGGCTATGGTGTTCCAGAGCTACGCGCTCTATCCGCACATGTCAGTGAAAGACAATATGTCCTTCGCGCTAAAACTGGCAAAACGCCCGGAAACTGAAATTCAGGAAAAAGTCGCCAAGGTATCTAAAGCGCTAAAGCTGGATGCCCTGTTGGACAGAAAGCCCAAAGCCCTTTCCGGTGGTCAACGCCAACGTGTGGCCATTGGTCGCGCTATTGTACGCAACCCGAAAGTCTTCCTGTTTGATGAACCACTTTCCAACCTGGATGCGGCACTGCGGGTCGAAATGCGTATCGAGCTTTCCCGCCTCCATCAGGAACTTGGCGCCACCATGGTCTACGTGACCCACGACCAGATTGAGGCCATGACGTTGGCAGACAAAGTGGTGATCATGGCTCAGGGCGAAGTGGCGCAAATCGGCACACCGCTGGAACTCTACCACCAGCCTGCTAACCAGTTTGTTGCGACCTTCATCGGCACACCAAAAATGAATGTTCTGCCAGTGGATACGGCAATCAACAGCAATGATGCGCTGAACGTCAACTTCAATGGTGACGCCCACATCCAACTCAATCCTGACGCGTTCGAAGCCAGCGCCGCGGATGCCAAAGCCATTGGCTTCCGCCCGGAATCCCTCACCTTCTGTTTACCGGAAGAAGGCGATTTGAAAGGCGATGTGGAAGTGATCGAACAATTGGGTTCAGAAACCCTGACCTATGTACGCACATTGAGCGGCGAAACGGTCGTTGTACGTGCCGATCCGAAATATACCCCGAAGCTCCGCGACGCCATTGGTGTGAAGCTGGATCCGTCTTGCGTGTACCTGTTTGATGCCAATGAGAATGCCGTGAACATTTATGGAGAGGTCAGCCATGTCTGAGCATAACCGCCTTGTCCACTTTGGGATCGGAGCGTTTCATCGCGGACATCAGGCGTATTATCTGCACTTACTGAACCAACAGCTCCCGGAAGAGGAGCGTTGGTACTACACCGATGTGAATCTGCGGGGGGAAACCCGAGCCGTTCCTGATGCCCTGCGCAAACAGAATGGGCGCTTTCACTTCAAGCGCATCGGTCCGGATGGCTACGCCGACTACATCGAAATCACCAGTATCGACCGGGTGGAGGATGCGTCCTCCAACCCTTCGGTGATCCAGACCATCTTTGATGATGACAAGGTGAAAGCCATCACCATCACAGTGACAGAAGGTGGCTATTACCTGACAGAGTCGGATGATCTGAACCTCGCCCACCCCGAGATCGTGCAGGATATTGAGGTGGTGAAATCAGGCAGTGGCCAACCGAAAACTCTGTTTGGCTATTTAACACTGGCGCTGATTGTGCGCCAGAAAATGGCGAATGGCGCAATCACCGTGGCGACCTGTGACAACCTGCGGGATAACGGCCACCGACTGAAACACGCATTCGGTCAGTTTGTTGAAGCCGCAGCGTTAGACGAGTTAACTCAATGGATTAGTGACAACGTCACTTTCCCTTGTTCAATGGTCGACAGAATTACGCCCGTTCCTCCGAAAAACTTGGCAGAAGACGTCGAGCGTGAAGTAGGTAAAAAAGACCTCTGCCCCATCATGGGCGAAGATTTCGAGCAATGGGTGATTGAAACCAAGTTCGCGACAGACTTTCCCCCGCTTGAACAAGTCGGCGTGACCTTTACCGACAAAGTGCAGGCATTCGAAGAAACCAAAATCCGCATCCTCAATGGCGGACACTTCGGACTGTCTTACATAGGTGCCTTGCGCGGTTACCAAACCTACGACGAAAACATCCGCGATGACGAACTCAACGCATTGCTCAAGCAATACCACCAAAACGAAGTCATCCCGACCATTTATGAACACCCTTTTGATTTGGAAAATTATCGCCAAGTCATTGTATTGCGGTTCAGTAATCCCTTCATCGCCGATTCCATCGAGCGTATTGCAATGGACAGTATCAGCAAGTTTCCGCAATTTATTCTGCCCACCATCAAATTTAACCTTGAGCGCGGATACGTGCCGAACGCGGCAATGACCTTAGTCAGCCACTGGTACTGTTTTCTCGCTTTGTATTTAAACGGCAAGCTCCAGTTCAACTATAAAGATCCTTATCTCCACATTGCAGAAAAGTGGATGCAATCGCCCGAGCCGATTAAAGCGTTCCTCGCCGATCCCGATATCTGGCAAGGACTCAACAAACGCTTTCCGTTCTTTGGCGAGCAGCTCGAAGAGCAAATCAAACAAACGCTTGATGGCTATCAGGAGCGCTACCCATGACACTATCACTCCAACAAAATGGTGCGCCGCTACTTGAAGGAAAGGTTGCCCTGCTGAGCGGTGCCAACGGCGGCATCGGGCTGGCAGTGGCTTATGCCTACCTCGCCAGCGGTGCAAAATGCGTGATTGCTGACATACCGCTCGACCCTTCACCGGGCGTAGCAGCGTTGCAAAGTCAGTTCGGAGATAACGTCGCTTATCATCATTGCAATGTGACAGATGCCGACGCGCGGCATCACCTAGTGACCTCCACCATTTCGCAGTTTGGTGCCATTGATGTGCTGTTCAACAACGCCGCGATTTTTGACATGGGGCCATTGTTGGAGGCCACGGAAGAACAGTACGACAGGCTGTTCAATGTGAACGTCAAAGGCATGTTTTTTCTGATGCAAGATGTCGCCAAAGCCATGGTAGAAGCAGGCAATGGCGGCAAGATCATCAACATGGCATCACAGGCCGGTCGTCGCGGCGAAGCGCTTGTCGCCCATTACTGCGCCACCAAAGCCGCCGTGATCAGCTACACCCAATCTGCCGCCCTTGCGCTGGCGGAGCACGGCATTACCGTGAACGGCATTTCTCCCGGCGTAGTCGATACCCCGATGTGGGATCATGTTGATGCCCTGTTCGCCAAATACGAAAACCGCCAACCCGGCGAGAAGAAAAAACAGGTGGGCGAAGATGTACCTCTGGGGCGCATGGGCGTGCCGAATGATATCGCTGGTACCGCGCTGTTTCTGGCCTCTTCCCTTTCTGACTACATCACCGCACAGACTTACAATGTCGATGGCGGCAACGTGATGAGCTAAGCCTATGGCCACATACCTTGGCATTGATATTGGCACTTCCGCCGTCAAAGTCATCCTGATGGGGGAGAACGGCGACGTGCTCGATTCCCAGTCGGAATCTTATGGCTTTGACTCGCCTCATCCACTCTGGCGCGAACAGGATCCGGAAATCTGGTGGGACGGCACCCGCGCCGCCATTGCCAAAATACGCGCCCGACAATCCTATGCCTGGAGTGCGGTCGCGGCGATCGGGCTTTCCGGCCAGATGCACGGCGCAGTCTGCCTAGATGAAAAGAACCAACCCGTGCGCCCTGCCATTTTGTGGAACGACGGACGGGCATTTAAAGAGTGTGACACCCTCAACGAGCAGCTTCCGCAGTTGGGTGAAAGCTCTGGCGTGCCAGCCATGCCGGGATTCACTGCACCAAAACTCCTTTGGCTAAAACAGTTCGAACCGGAGACTTTCAGCAAGATCCACAAAGTGATTCTGCCGAAAGATTACGTGCGCCTGAAACTCACGGGGAAACTCTGTACCGATGTGAGCGATGCGGCTGGCACACTGTGGCTCAACGAACAGAGCAGAAATTGGGATGAAAACGTCCTCGCCGCCAGCGGCATTTCGACAGCGCACATGCCAAAACTCATCGAAGGCAACGACATCAGCGGCACATTAACGTCAGAAACCTCGCTAGAGATAGGGCTTCCCGTCGACACGCCCGTGTGTGGCGGTGGCGGTGATGCCGCCGTCGGAGGCGTTGGAATTGGTGCCATTAACGAGGGCGACGCGTTTGTATCGCTCGGTACCTCCGGTCAAATCTTCGTCGCCAAAGAGCGCTATGTCGCCAACCCACAAAAACTGGTTCATGCCTTTGCCCACGCGATCCCAGATCGCTGGTATCAAATGGCCTGCCTGCTCAACGGCGCCAGTCCGCTAGCGTGGTTTTCAACCATTAGCGGCCAGCCAGTTCCCGCACTGCTAGAAGAAGCAGAACAACATGGTACGGGTAACGGCTCAGAAATGTTCCTGCCATACCTCAGTGGCGAGCGCACACCACATAACAACCCCTTTGCGACAGGCAGCTTTCAGGGCATCACCTCCACCACAGAACGGCACCACATGACCCAAGCCATTCTTGAAGGCATCGCCTACAGCTTGCGGGATTGTTTACTCGCTCTGTCCGACAATGGGTTGCCATTTCACGCATTGGGTGCCATTGGCGGCGGTGCGCGCAGCCAATACTGGCTGCAAATGGTAGCGGATGTGCTTGAAGTGCCGATTAACCAATATGTTGGCGGCGAAACCGGCCCTGCGCTCGGCGCGGCAAGGTTAGCGATGCTTTCAGTAAAAGGCGGCACACTTGAAGAGGTCTGCACCACGCCTGTTGTCTCGGCAACGTTCCAACCCAACGCAAGCCGACAAGCGTATCATCGGGAAAACCATCAACGATTTATTCACTATTACCAGCAGCTTGAGCCAACCATGGGCCCACGCGATAAGAATTAGGTGAGCTATGTCTGCAGCCAAGGATCCCGTTTGGGAGTTTATACAAATCGACGAGCAATCCATCTTCTACAAAGAACATGGCGTGCCCGCTTCCTGTATTCATTGGCATGTTCATGAGCAGTATGAACTGCATCTGATTGTGAAAACCAACGGCAAGGCCATGATCGGTAACTATCTTGGCCCCTTTTCTCCCGGTCAACTAACACTGGTTGGCCCCTGGCTTCCGCACAACTGGGAGAGCAATCTGGCACCCGGTGAAAGCCATCAGCTACGCGATATGGTGATTGTGTTCGAACCGGACTTGTTTGATAAGGCAACCAAGTCATTTCCGGAGCTGGCGCAGCTCGCCCCGGTGTTAGAACAAGCCAAAATGGGGTTGGAATTTCTCAACGTGCCCTTTGAAAAAGCCGTCGAGTTTTTTGTGAAGGTCAGGGAAAGTTCGGGTGTCACCCGTTTGGTGAATTTTCTCGCGTTTCTGGATTACCTGAGCCAGCGAAATACCCGCATTCTCTCAAGCCTGCCCGCGTCTGAAGTGAAGGATGCCGGCACACTACAAACCCGCATCAATGATGTTGTCGACTATGTGATGGCGAACTACCAGCAGCCTATCCGTCTGAAAACCATGGCGGACAGACTGGGAATGACAGAGTCTTACTTCTCGCGCTTTTTCCATCAATCTTCCGGCCACCGCTTCACCGACTTTGTCAACCGGGTGCGGATTCAGCGCGCCTGCGTATTACTGAGTGATACCGACGACACCATTGCCGACATCAGCCAAACCGTGGGCTTCCACAATCTGGCGAATTTCAGCCGTCAGTTCCGACGCATTAAAGGCGTCAGCCCGCTGGCTTACCGCAAGAAACACGCCTCGCCGAATATACTGTAATGGTCACTATCAGGGATCGAAGCTCTGGACTTGCCCAGACTTCGGCACCTGAGCCTGTTCCAGCAAATCTTTATCAAGAAACTCTGTGAGGGCGAAACTGGCCTTGCAGTAGCTCTGGCTTTCCGCGAACACATCACGGGCATAATCAATGCTTTCTTCGGCCAGACGGCGTTCTTCAGGGGAGTTTTCGCTGTCGCTGAACGCGATTTGCTGCGCGAGCAACTGGGTACGGAGGTTGTTACGGCAGATAGGCTCACTGACATTCACCTGCTGGCGTTCAAACGTGCTTTCAGCACTGTTAACGTCATCAGTATCGAGCAGTTCAGCGGAGTAGGCTGTTGATGCGAAGAGTAAAAGCGCAAACGCGGCAATCGCGCGGGAGAAAAATCGCAGTGGCAACATCTTTCTCATCATTCAATTAACGTGTGGCGAGATTATTCCATAAGTGAGAATGATTGTTGAGGTGCATCGCCAATTTTTGAACCGGGATAATGTAACGAAACACTGACCCAACCCTCTTAAATTTCAACTATCTGATTTATTTGAACAATATCTCATCAATCATGCGATATCTGCGAGTTTAGTCGTGCCTTTACTTATGCACTTCGTGGTACATTTCGCCGGATAAGTTAGACAGAGATGGCGTGTTGTTTGCCGAGAAGCAGAGGGCGGTAGCTTGGGCCGAGAGATAAACAGACCAAGGTCTTCTTGGGAATGTATAGCGGGTGCATCCGGGGACTGAGAGGGCTTTATCGCCGCCAATAGGTTGTTAAGCTCACGACGAATTGGGATAAGATTAATCAAATGAACGATTTAATAAACCTTGTAGATAAAGAACCTTTAGAACAGCCTGTACAAGAGTTCCTTGAAAAGTGCCCGTCGGCAATTTGTGGTACAAAATATATAATGGGAAACTGTGTAATTTCAAAGCTACCTCTTGGTAATGAATACAAAACTGATTTTGCTTATATAAATCCCCAATCAGGCTATACATTTCTACACCTTGTTGAGATAGAAAAACCAGGAAAGTCAATATTCACAAAAAGTGATGAATTCACTAAGGAATTCAACCAAGCTCTTCAGCAAGTTAAAGACTGGCTTTTTTGGTGTTCTAATAACTCAGAATATCTATATAACTTGTTCGAACCTCTGAGGCAAAGATCGGGTGATTCCGTAGGGTACTATAATGCTCGAGGGTTATTGATTTATGGCAGAAGCTCAGAAATAAACAACATTCGAAGAAAAGAACGGTGGACCCAGCAAACCACAGAAAATAACTTTATAGAGATAAGAACATATGATGGATTTGCGAGGGAAATGAGTTCCTTTTTGCCTCCAAACAATTTGTACAGTGAAATGATTGACACATATCATTATGTTCAAAGAGAATTCAAACCAAAGAAATTGGCTTAATAAGTCAACCAACTTCTCACCTTCGGTGCCGGACGCAGCAAAACTGCGCCGGTTATTGATGCGTTAAGTATATAAGGAGGAACTATGGCATCATTAGACTTTGAAGTTGAAAAGCAAAAATTTAGAGAGTTTTATAACGATAATCACGATGTTTTAGAAAAAGCTAAAGATAGTTTTGTTAGCATTATTAACTCAATACTAGTGACAGAAGGAGTTTCCATATCACTTGTGTCAGGAAGAGTTAAAGACCGAGAAGAGTGCATAAAGAAGTTTTCACGCAAATATCAAGCGAAGCTTGAGGAAAGTGAGACTAGTTATGAAATAAAGGATTACATCACAGATGTCCTTGGTTTGAGGGTTGTCTGCTTATACGAAAAGGATGTAATTAAAGTTAGAGATATACTCAAGGATGAGTTCTCTGTAATAGACGAAACTAACAAGATACTCGATATAGAAAGTAAAGAAGATGTATTTGGATACAAAGGGTTACATATGGACTTACAATTGCAAGAGCCTCGATCTGGGATGAAAGAGTATATCCTATATCGAGATCTAAGCTTTGAAGTGCAAATCAGAACTATAGTTCAGGATGCTTGGAGTGTGTTGGATCATAAGATTAAATATAAAAAGTCAATTCCTCCAGAATTAAAAAGACGTATTAATACATTGGCTGCATTATTCGAGCTAGCTGACAGAGAGTTCCTTAGTATAAGAGAAGAAACAGAGAAACTGCAGGCCCAAGCTGACAGTAGTGATTCAATTTCAGCCAGACCTCTTGATGTATTTAACTTTGGTTCAGCTGTTTCTACCTTCTTTGGAGGCTTCAAATTTCAATCGCATAAAGTTGATGGTTTTGTAGAAGAAGTTATGAGATATAAGGAAATTACGGTCGAAGAATTTAGGGATGTGATAGCCAATCGCCTTGATATAGTCAGAGAGTTTGAAATGCAGTTAGGCTCGGAAGGCACAACAAAACATCAACTTAATCCGTTTACCGTAATTCGTCATGTCTTATATTCTCATGATCCTTCTACATACGAACGTATATTGTATGACAAACAAAGAACTGCTTTTGATGCTTGGTTGGCTGAAAATGAGAACCCAGCAGCTGCCTGAGATGAGCAATAACTAAATTGACTAATAAGCTAATGTTGGAACTAAGGGGACAGATACTTTAAAAAGACTCTGTGATTAACGTATTTAAACAGTTCTGGCTAGTAGACGTCCGTCATACTGGCGTTGAATTTATTAGGAGTATAAAAGTTGGAATGGATCACTTGTGAAAATACTTATGAGGAGTCATGGCGTAGGCTTTTAGAGTTTGCGAATGTTGAGTTAGCCATTGATGCTATTAGTTCTATTCACGGAGAACCTTCAAAATCAACATTGCCAAACTATAAAAAACAAGCAGAACAGGCCCGAGTGGCGCTTTTACAAGCAAAAGAATACTTTGAAGCTGCCAAAGCATCATCGTTATACACACAACCAAATCACTTATATTATGGTTCTGTAGCTCTTTCAACTGCCTGTATGTTGATTAGAGGTGATGGCCGAAAGTCACTAGACTTCTTAAGGAAAAACTCTAAGAACTCTAGTCATGGGCTCGATTTTACTTTTTCTTCAGATATCAGAAAGTCAAAAATTGGATTAAGTCTATTAGATAATAGCTATGTCAAAATTTGCCCCAACGGTCATTTTGCAAATTGGTATGATACTTTGCAATCAACACAAAGGCTTACAGCGATTAAACATCTTAGGACAACTCAAGGCTCCCAGAGAAATATGGAATACGTAGGAAATTTTCAAATTCCAGAGTTTTCTGATTTAAAGGGTATTAAGAAAGATCTAATGTTTTTACTCACTAGACTGCCTGATCTCTATACTGATTTGGGTAGATACGGTGTAAGTGTAGATAGTGCTAGAGGGGAGTTTAGAGTTTATCGTGATGAGGTCATAAAACAAGAATACAATGAGTTTATCTTCCACTCTTCTCCTTCACCGGAAGGCTTCCTCAAAGTGATTGAGAATTTCACTTGTGAAGATGGAGTAAATTTTGAGTATGAATTCTTCGATGGAAGTACATCTGGATTTGTTAGATCGAGGAAAGATAAGCTCTGGGCGTTTTCATTTCCTGACTCAAGAACAACTTTGGATCATAAAACTATTTATTATGCCGATCCTCTTGCTACACCTGAAGTAGTCGATTTGTTTTTAGTTAGCTATGTGCTGAGTATGTTATCACGATACTTCCCTGATATATGGATTTCTTTTCTTGAGTCACACTGTAAAGGTGCAAAACTTGTCGAGCGTATAGTCCGAGTTCTCACCCTTAAAATGCCAAATCTTATGTTGAACCAGATAACTGGTAGTGAATTAGTTATTTCTAATCATCGTCCACCTTGGCACTAAATTTAACAATAAACTTAAAAGTGATTCACAACGCTTGGTGCACTCACTTCAGGCAACTTTTGTGTTTATGGAACAAGGAGAACTAGTGGGGATAGACACTTTAGTGTTTCTGATTGTGCCTGTCTGATTTAAGAAAACAGCCCCCTTGATTCGTATAAGCTGCTTAGCTAAATCATCATAAACAAGGACAGTTATGAAAGATGTTATAGAACGTGCCATTGCGCTTAGAAGAGTCGAAAAGCACGAGGAGTCTCGGGCGCTGCTGTCAGATTTGCTACGAGACCCTGAGCATAAAACACAAGCTCACCTCAATATAGCGTGGTCTTTTGACAGTGAAGGGAAAGAAAATGAGGCGATTCCGCATTACAAGGAATGCCTGAAAGGCCATTTATCAAAAGAAGATCGCTTTAATGCATTGCTGGGGCTTGCCAGCACGTTGAGATGTTTAGGACATTTTGAAGAAGCATTACCCTATTTCCAGACTCTTAGCGATGAATACCCAGATTCTGAAGCAGTTAAACCTTTCTTTGCTATGTGTCTCTATAACTGCGGACAACCCAAGAAAGCAGTTGAAATGCTTTTGTCTACTTTGCTTTCTACAACGAACTCCGATGAAATACTGGCTTACTCAGCTGCACTTTCCCTCTACTCAGAAGACATTGAGAGGACTTGGTAGTCGGTCATCATCGTTTTTTTAATCGCTCAACACCGTCATTTAGATAACACCAATACGATGCTAGATGATGTGATAATGCGTGTAGAGACATACAATAATAAAGATGCTGCTCTGCTCTATCGCGACCAGCTTTAACGTTAATCATTATCAAGGGGAGCAAAGTTGTGATCGAAACAAACCGGCTCATTTTGCGGGATTGGAAAGAAGAAGACTTTGCGCCTTTTGCTCAGTTAAATGCTGACCCAGAGGTGATGCGGTATTTCCCTTCCACCCTTACCCTGGAAGAAAGTAATGAACAGGCGATGCGTATACAATCGCTGATTACTGAGAGAGGCTGGGGGTTTTGGGCCGTTGAACTGAAAGCCACGGGGCAATTTATCGGTTTTGTTGGGCTTCACAGCCAAGATGAACGAAGCGGTATTCCTTGTGCGCCCTTTGTGGAGATTGGCTGGCGATTATCTTCTGAATATTGGGGAAAAGGGTATGCCCCGGAAGCTGCACTTGGCGCGTTGGAGTTTGCTTTTTGTAAGCTGGGTTCCCCTTCGGTTTATGCATTTACCGCGCTACCCAATAAGCCTTCACAACGTGTTATGTCGAAGCTGGGTATGGAAAACGTTAACCAGAACTTTGACCATCCCAAACTCCCTAAAGGACACGATTTAGAAAGACATTGTCTTTATAAGATCTCACGAGAGCAATGGTTTCAGAAGTCTAAATAGTCTGGTAAATATTGGTTTTCAGCACCCGATTTACCTTCCCACTTAGCGCAACAAATCATTACCACAATGAGCCAGCGGGTGAAGGGTTGAGAAGCGATTCACGGTTTTGTGCTTGGTGCTCTTCTAGTCATCAGTTGAACATCTGTTTTACATCTCAATTGGGGCGACGTTCTGCATTCTTCTGGTAATAATTCTCAATCGCTTTTGTCATGCTATACCTTTGGTTTTTGCCGTGGCGTCAGCAGAGCAATACGCATTAGGCTGCTAGGCCACTTTGATGGGTACCCACCAGTCAAAGCATGTCAGGAGAAGATAGATGTACTTTTGGAATATTGAAGCGCTAAAAAGCAACATCAAGCAAGGCAGTTTCTCGGAGAAAGATCGCTTTAGTTATGTTTTGATATATATCGTGCTGGGTTTGCTTAGCATGTCGTTCGGTGCCTACTTCCCTATGGAAAACCCGAACCTTTGGGACAAAATTGACGACGTCGGTTTGCTTGTCATTACGATTGTAGGAACCTTTTTCGCCTATAAAGCCAATGGCGGAGACAAAGGTACAGACTTTCTTGGACGCTATTTCAGTATCAATTTTGTCGTGACGCTCAGATTATTGCCTTGGTTGATACCTATGCTGGTTGGCTTAGGGGTTTACTATTTCTATGTGTTTCCTTTAGAGGAAGACATCGTCACGACTCCCTTTGAAGTGATACTTTTTCAAGTTTGGTTTGCGTTTCTTTACTTCCGTATGTGTAAGCATATCAGTGATCTGAAAGAGGCAGGCTGAAACAGAGGAGTATTGGATTCACTCTCAGGAAGAACTTAATGGCTGATGTCTCACCACCAGCCATATTTCCGATTTCAGAGTTATATAGTTGAGCCTAGGATCGGCAAGAGTAAAACTCCCGCAAATCGCTTCCCGATAGCTCTGGATACAAAGGTAAGAGTGCATCTAGAGAAAAGATAGAATCACCCAGTGGCTCGTACATCGCTTCTATCAACGCATGATTTCCAGATGTTAGAACGTAAATAGCGGTAGACATGCCGTGTTCTTCAACATCTTCAAAGAGAAAGCTAACACTCCCCTTTTTCATATTAACAAACACTTCTTCAGTGTCAGCATCTACCCCTTTGTAAGACCAATACCTAGATAGTTCATATATCGCTGTTGGTATAAAACTAGGGTCTAGGTATAAAGATGGCTCTGACTGCAATTTTTCAATAATGGCAGATTTGACTATTCCAACTCTTGTAGATGCATTCAATCCATCCTCATAATCAAAGTAGATATCTAAGTGCTCATTAATCCAAACATCTCTTTTTTCTGCCAATTCAGAGAAATCTATAGCGCGCTTTTTGTTATCAACGAAGCTACTGTACAAATTCCCGCAGTCCTTCACCTCATTCGCGTTAATCGAAAGGGATATTAAAAGAACCAACCATGCTGCAAGTCTAAACATCTTATTGATAATCCTAGTTAAAAATACAAAAAGCTCCTTATAGAGTTAAACATCAAACCACTCCACCTGTGGCGTCCAAAATACTGCCTGTTGTGTAAGACGCATCTTCAGAAAGTAAAAAGCATATGGCTCTCGCAACTTCTTCCGGTTCTCCGCCACGTTGCATGGGGATGCGCGGTGCAAGTCTCGTGACGCGACCTGGCTCTCCGCCATCGGCATGAATATCGGTGTGAATGAGACCCGGTCTAACGCCGTTTACGCGAATGCCTTCCGCGGCAACTTCTTTGGCAAGCCCAATGGTTAGGGTATCTACCGCACCTTTGCTGGCAGCATAGTCAACATATTCGCCTGGTGAGCCAGTACGTGATGCGCCAGAGGAAACGTTAACAATCGCTCCGCCCTTTCCGCCGCGTTGGGTGCTCATACGTTTTACCGCTTCGCGGGCGCAGAGAAAACTGCCGGTGACATTGGCTGTCAGCACTTTGTTGATGCGTTCGGCAGTTAACTCCACCAGCTTGCTTTGGGTGAAAAGGATACCTGCGTTGTTCACCAATCCCGTCAGCGGCACTGTATTGGCATCTATCGCGGCAAAGAGCGTGGCAACGCCCTCTTCCGTTGAAATATCTGCTTTTACCGCAAAGGCGCTGCCGCCGTTTTCTTCAATCTCTTTGACCACTTGGTCTGCGGCATCAGTGCGGGAGTGATAATTCACGCACACGGTATAGCCCTGTGCTGCCAGCAGTTTTGCGGTGGCTGCTCCAATACCACGGCTCGCGCCTGTCACCAGTGCAATTTCGTTTTTCTTTATCACGGCTTACTTCTTCCCTGCATTTGGATAGTCAATGTCTTCGATGTCCACAACCTGCCACGGTCGGTTTTTGTTTCTGAAGATACGTTTGTGCTGTTTGGGGTAATCCGCTTCATCATGGTCGAGACGCTGACCCACCACAATGCAACGAAGGGTTTCGTCGCCTGTGTTGGTCATGATGTGTGGCAGCCCGCCTGCAGGGTAGCCAATGAAGTCCCCCTCACCCACCTCGAAGTCTTCATCATCAATCGTCACAGTGGCGGAACCAGAAAGGATGTAGACGCACTCGTCCTCAAAGTAGTGAACGTGATATTCGGTCGATTCATACCCTGGCTCAATCTCTACAATGTGGAAGCCTAGACCGGTCAGGCCTGCCAGATCACCGAGGGATTTATTGGTGCGAACCGCATTGGGGTTGAGGAAGTGGGTTTTGGTAAGCCCTTCCATAGATTCGATATCTTGCTTCTTGACGATGTACTGGCTCATTGCTTTCTCCTTTTTTCACCACCATGCACTGCCCAACAGCAGGTGTAATGAATACAAAGGGAGAATTGGGATCTTTGTCTCGCAGCAAAGGGAAAGAAACCCGCTAGAGGTTCAGCGGGTTATCTGGGTTAACGTACTTTCGGTTAGTGAAAGCTGGGAATGAAATCTTCGTCTAAATCCAGCCTTTCACCGTTAAGCGAGACGGGGTTCATCACGTCATCGATGCGCGGGTCAGACAGCATCCGCTCCATTCCTTCATCTCTCGCCTCTCTCGAAGGCCAGATGATCCAGGAAAACAGCACCACGGACGGGCAATTTTCATAGCCGGATAACGCCACGTTTCTTGAAGATTCCTGCTCATTGCAGTGAACCACATTGAGTGCACCATACGCGCGCATCAAGGGGATCGCGTCCTGAACCAGACGCTTGTAGGCTTCTTTATTGGCAACAGGCAAAGCTGTCACCAGTCCATCAACATATAGCATGATCTACTACCTCCGCCGATTCAGTTCCACTCCTATAGCGACCCTGCAAACGGCTTTATGATCAAGCCACTGACTTCTATATTATTGAAATTATGGTTTATTTGGTGAGCACTGAGGGAGTGCCCAGCGCTTTACCATTACTCTTCCTTGTTACGCGAATAGTACCTTTTGCGACTTGTCAGTGGATGACTCAGAAAGGAGACATGCAAAAAGTTTCTTATTTGTGTTTGATATTGAGAGGAAAATTTTTTTGATCTTTGTCGTCAGCAAATCGAACGGAAATGATCGATGAGACCGACGATTTCGTCACCCATCTCACCAAACTCTTCAGGGGAAAGATCGCGATCCAAAAAGTCGTTGTAGCCACGAAGTTGGGATTTATCGAACGTTTCCAAATTACGGAACCCCATCGACCAGTCAGGAAACGCCCGCTTTTTGATTTCGGAGCGATCAAGGACAACGACTCTGTTGTGGCGATCATCCTGCTCAATCTTTTGAAATAGCTTATCGACGTTGTGCTCTTCACCCTCCAATACCTGAAAGAAGTTGCCTTTCGCATAAAGTAAAAGGCCACTGACACCGAGCTCCCCGTTTTTTTGACGAGCCTTGCCAAGCAGTTGCATTAACTTACTTTCCGTAAATTCCACGGTCGCCGAACTGGCATAGATTAATCGAATCATCCTTCCCCCACGTTGCTTTTAAGCAATGGATTATCAACTCACTATAGTTGTTCTTCTCAGTAATCGGGGGACACGTAAGCCTATGAATATACCGAACAACATACTCATAACAGCGGCAAAACCTGATAAGGAGAAGGCAGGCAGGGACAAGAGCAATTGGCTGTCGTTTCCGCCTCCGGCGAGAGAAGCACCAATGCCCATCAAGATACCCGCAAACAGGTGCCGCCAATACATATAGAAGGGTTGGAGGTTGAGCTTGAAGGAACGTGTTATCAGCGCCGCAGATGCCATGCCCGCCACCAGAGCAAAAAGCAGCAGGGAACGTTCAAAAGAAGGCATTCGTTCATCGGTTTCTTCCCAAACGGAAAGACTCAAATCTGAAAGATACCCGCTGGGTGTCCATTTGGGTTCGTAGAGAAACGTCAGGCTGCCCATCAACCCAATCGCCAGCATGCTAAGCCAAAGCCGTGTATCCCATCTTTTGATCAGAAGAATGCCAGCGCTAATTAACAAGGAAGCCACCAACAAGGCGGTAAAATGCCATTGCGGTAAGGCAGAGGAAAGCCTTGGGGGAAGAGTGTCAGCAACACTCGCCAGCAGAATCCAACCTATCAGCCAACCGGAAACGGTCGCAATCATCAGGGTGTCACCGCGTGACAATTTGCTGATGGTCGAAACACCGCAGCCCTGATTCATGGCGGCTCCGAAGCCAAACAGCACGCCACCGATCAGCGCCGTCCACTGTATGGCATAAACGCGAAAAGGCACTTCTATGGTCATCATGTCTGCAACCAACAAAGAAACCCAACCTAGTACGCCGCTGGTCAGAATAGCGATAAGAAACTGGGGGCGTTTATCTAACGCTTGATTGACCCCTTTCACCAGGCAAAGCCCTGTGGTCTGGGCGAGATAGCCGAGAACAAAAAGAAACAAGATGGCGATGAGAAAGAAGGTCACGGACTGCTGAAACCTGAATAAATTTCTTGGTGGTGGCCTTGATTGTAGTGAATAACAGGCGCTGGGTTTGGCTCAATGTTTAGATGAAAAACAAAGAACTAGGCCGTATTAGGCACGGTTAAAATGCGCTGCGTTCGGAGCCAAAGAAGCATCCATTAAGGAATGGAGGATTGAAACAGGTTCACCGGAATGTCGATGTCTTTTCCTGTGTCCTGATAGATTTTGAACGCGGCACTGATGCGGTGACCACCATCTTGCAACACGTAAGTCTTCCCGCAGGCACAGCGGATAAGTTGGATCGCTTCGTTAATGTCCGCGCCCTGCTTCAGTTCTTTCAAGATGGATTTGAACCGGGCATCTTCTCCCCGCACCCAGTTCAAATTCATGGCGACCAGCTTGCTGACTTTCATCAATTCCATTCGCATACTCCTTTCTACTGAGAGTATGCACCGAAGGAAGTGGGTTTTGCGTCTCAGCTTCAGTGCAAAGCACTATTCATTCGCCGCCAGCCATTTTCGTAACAGACCAGCCAACTGCTTTTGCTCATCGGCTGTCAGCGCTTCCAGAATGTGTCGTTCGTTGTCGATGTGCTGCTCGACGACCTTGTCGATCAGTGCCTGTCCTTCTTCGGTAAGGGTGACCAAACAGCTTCTTCTGTCGGTTTCGCTGGCTTGTCGAATCACAAGACCACGCTTCACCAAGCCATCGACGCGCGTGCTCATGGCTCCGGATGAAAGCATCAGGGTTTGATAAAGGTCAGTCGGGGTAACAGGTTCGCCGGCGCGGCGGAGGGAAGCCAGAATATCGAATTCGATATTGCTGAGGTCATTTTGCTTAAATACGTCTTCCAGTTTCGGGGTGATGATTTGTTTCGCCCTTCCAAGTCGTCCAATCACGCCCATTGGTGAGCAGTCTAAGTCCGGTCTTTGCGTCGCCCATTGGGCAATGATGGTATCTACATGATCGGCTTTCATGGTGTCCTTCACTTCGGCACTCAATCTATCTTTTGAAAAAGATACTTGATCAAAAGAGACAATGCGAATATTTTATCTTTCATAAAAGATACTTTTTGAAAAACTTTGACCGGAGGCACATGTGGGCAATTACCTGTTAGCAGCATTGGTTCCTATTTTATGGGGAAGCACTTACGCTGCTGTCAGTCTCTTTTTGCACGATCTCTCGCCTTTTTGGGTGGCAGTTTGGCGTGCGCTGCCTGCGGGTCTGTTGCTTCTTTTATTGAAGCCGGGGCGCCCTCCGCTACCTTGGTCAAAAATGACCTTGTTGAGCGTCTTTAATATTGCCGCTTTCTTCCCGCTGTTATTTATTGCGGCTTACCGTCTTCCGGGCTCTGTCGCCGGCACACTTGGCGCAACCTTACCGCTGCAATTAATGCTGATGCAGTGGTTGGTGGAAGGAAAACGCCCACAACTGAAAATGCTGTTGTTGGCGCTGGTTGGCTTCTCTGGGATTGTGATGATCTTGAACCCGAGCGCTGATATTGACCCTATCGGCGCAGCGGCGGCACTGGCTGCGACAGCATTGGTGGCAAGAGCTTCCTTATGGCTGAAAGACTGGCCAGTCACGGATATTTTCCGCCTGACAGCTTGGCAGTTAACACTGGGCGGTCTATTACTGGTGCCATTGGCATTCATTGTGGAAGGCGCACCGAAACCCATTACCACCCATGAATTACCGGGGCTGGTTTGGGTCAGCTTGCTGAACAGTTCGTTCGCTTACTGGGCATTTTCGCGGTCAATCAAAAAGATTGGCGCAGACAGCATGGCAATGATCAGCATGCTGAACCCTGTTGCTGCGGTCACCTTGGGTATTTTCCTAGTCGGTGAAGTATTGGGGCCGTACCAATGGCTTGGTATCGCCATGGTGATGATGAGTCTGGTGTTGATGGTGTACAGCAAGCAAAGAACGCAACGGAAACTGATGCTGAACCCCGCACATTAATCAAGTTTTCAAAGCCCCTGCAAAGGGGCTTTTTCGTCTGCACTTATTGTTAAGACAAAATACAGCCGAAAGCACAGAAAAGGTTGAAGCAAATCTAATATTTACGCTCAAACAGATGCATATTCCATTTGAATCATTTCAGTTTATTCGTCCTACAAACACCGCCTCCATAGATACATCCTTCGCCTTTTATCGCAACCAAAGTCATTCCCTCCTGATAGTTTCGGAACAGCATACCTTTACGCTTTTCAGCCCAGCTTGAACACCGCCCAAAGCCAATGCTAAATGTTCTTTCACTCAAAGGATTGGAGGAAGACATCATGGACATTCGTATCGACGACCTAAACGGCCCGGAAATTAAAGGCCTCCTCCAGGAACACCTCAATAACATGCACGAAATCAGCCCGCCAGAAAGCGTGCATGCCCTTGACCTCAGTGCCTTGAAAGCCCCGGATGTGACACTTTGGAGTGTCTGGATTGAGGGTGAACTGGCCGGTTGTGGCGCGCTGAAGAAAATTGGCCCGTCGCACGGTGAAATCAAATCTATGCGCACATCACAAAAACACCTGAGAAAAGGTGTAGCTGCGAACTTGCTCGCACATATTCTCCAAGAATCACGCAGGCGTCAGTACACGCGTCTAAGTTTAGAGACAGGTACTGAACCAGAATTTCAGCCAGCGCATCGTCTTTATGAGCGTTTCGGCTTCGAAGCTTGCTCGCCATTCGGGGAATATATTGAAGATCCAAACAGCGTCTTTTATACCCGAACACTGCAACAGTTCAGTCCTGCCTAACGTTAAGGACAACGTAGATACAGGGTTATGCATAAAAGAATAGAAATTATTGATTACCATCCGCGCTACACAGAACAAACCATTTCCATGTGGCGCAATAGCAAAGAACGAGCCTTGGGCATTCCCGAGGCTCACGATTTTGAAGCACATCGTTACTACCTCAACCGTATTCTCACGGCGACGAACCGCATCTATCTTGCTTTAGAAAGACGTTCCGAACGTGTATTGGGCATGATTGCGTTTGACGAGAACGTGATTACCCAGCTTTACGTCGATTGTGAGTATCAGCATCAAGGCATTGGCAGCGCCTTGGTCGAGTTAGCCAAAGAAACCACCAGCGATAATCTTCAGCTTTATACCTTTGAAATGAATGAGGTAGCGCGACGATTTTGGCGCAAGCATGGTTTTGTCGAAAAGCAAATTGGCCAGCACGACAATGAAGAAGGTCTGGTAGATGTGCTTTGCGAGTGGATCCGTGGAGACGACTTTCCCACCCTTCAATACGCGGCGATGTAACCCCACTTCCCCCCGTTTTTCATCACATCAATCAGATTTACACCTCGAATTTGTGCAATGGTAATCGGGTGGTTTCTCACCACAACCACCTGATATTCCATAAAATTCACATCCAGTATCCATCAACATCTTTCATCGTCACAAGCAATAAATTGACTTGTCGCTAGCTTCGCAAAGCTGTAACTTGCGCGCTCTTTGGTGCGGTGCCGAGCAAGTGGATGAAATGAGCGCCGCCGGAGCCTGGTACGCTGAGCAGTCGCCCTGTCTGGGCATTCAGCGATAACGATAGTCTTGATTATTCAATCAGTTCTTACAAATGTGAGCGGCATGTTCCCGCCGAGCTACTATCGTTTACTTGAGTTAGTGTCAACGACTGATGCGCTCACTCCATCCGTTCGAAAATCACTACCTGGGGCATTGACAGCGATGACTGACAAAAACACAGCTCGACCAGCAGTCGAGGACAATAACCAAGCTTTATCAAATGACCGATTGCTTGTTGGCTGGCGTGAATGGGTTGCCTTACCAGATCTGGGTATCACTGCGATCAAAGCGAAAGTGGACACTGGCGCACGTACTTCGTGTTTGCACACTTTCGGCATTACCGAATATGAAAAAGATGGCGAGAAATGGGTGAAGTTTATGATCCACCCAATTCAAGACGACAACATGACCGAAAAAGAGTGTCACGCAAAAGTGAAAGACATGCGCAAAGTGCGCGACTCTGGCGGTCATGAGACCTTGCGTTATGTCATCGAAACAACACTGGTGGTTGGTAACTTGTCATACCCTATCGAAATGACACTGACCAAACGCGACACCATGGTATTTAGAATGTTGCTGGGTCGTACCGCAATGGAAAATCGACTGTTGGTCGATCCGGTTAAATCTTTCCTCGTTCAGGCGCAACAAGGTTAATTATATGAAAATTGGAATTCTCTCTCGTAACGAAAATCTTTATTCCACTCGCCGCCTGATCGAGGCGTGTGAGCAACGCGGCCACGAATATAAAATTATTGACGCGCTGCGTTGTTACATGAACATCAACTCTACCCAACCTTCTATCCATTTGATGGGTGAAGATCTGGTGGGTTTTGATGCCATTATTCCGCGCATCGGTGCATCTGTGACCTTCTATGGCTGTGCCGTTTTGCGCCAGTTCGAGATGATGGGAATCTACACCCTGAACGATTCAGTGGCGATTTCCCGCTCACGTGACAAGCTGCGTTCACTTCAGCTGCTGTCTCGTAAGAATATTGGTATGCCTATCACAGGTTTTGCGAGCAAACCGGGCGATATTAAAGACCTTCTGAACATGGTGGGCGGTACCCCTGTGGTCATCAAACTGCTGGAAGGAACCCAAGGTATTGGTGTGGTTCTGGCAGAAACCCGTAAAGCGGCAGAGAGTGTTATCGAAGCCTTTATGGGCCTGAAAGCCAACATCATGGTTCAGGAGTACATCAAAGAAGCGGGCGGCGCGGATATTCGCTGTTTCGTTATCGGCGATAAAGTGATTGCAGCGATGAAGCGTCAGGCACTGCCAGGCGAATTCCGCTCTAATCTGCACCGCGGCGGCAGCGCGTCTCTGGTACGCATTACCCCAACGGAACGTAAAACAGCGGTTGCTGCTGCGAAGGCGATGGGTCTTCACGTAGCAGGCGTTGATTTGCTGCGCTCTGAGCGCGGACCTCTGGTGATGGAGGTGAACTCTTCACCGGGTCTTGAAGGGATCGAGACTGCTACCGGTAAAGACGTAGCAGGCCTGATCATTGAACATATAGAGAAAATAGTCTCTTCTCCGAGGACAAGGACACGTGTCAAAAGCAAATAACAAAAATAATGCATTCGAAATTGGCGGGACGAGTATCCCGCCAGGTCAACGCGCAAGTGTTGAATTTGAAGTTGCTAAGCTTTACACACACTCTCCGCTATCTGTAACAGCGGAAGTTATTCATGGTAAGAAGCCCGGCCCTGTTTTGATGATAAACGCGGCTATTCATGGTGATGAGCTAAATGGCGTTGAAGTCGTTCGCCAGATTTTGGATCGTTTAAACCCTGCCACGTTGAAAGGCACGGTGATTGCGATCCCTGTGGTGAACGTTTTCGGTTTCATTCATAAATCGCGTTACCTTCCAGACCGCCGTGACCTGAACCGCTGTTTCCCGGGTTCTGAGCGTGGTTCTATTGCCGGTCGTATGGCGTACCAGATCTTCGAACAAATCGTTCGTCGCTGTACCCATATTCTTGACCTGCACACGGCTGCGATTTATCGCACCAACCTACCACAAATCCGTGCGAACCTTTCCAACGAAGAAACCTATGAAATGGCGTTGGCTTTCGGCACCCCTGTGGTTATCGATGCTGCACTGCGCGAAGGTTCTCTGCGTTCTGAAGCGGAAAAGATTGGTATTCCGGTACTGACTTATGAAGCCGGTGAAGCGCTGCGTTTCGAACCTTACGCCATTACTGCGGGTGTGAAAGGTGTGAAGCGCGTGATGCAGCACCTTGGTATGATCCGCAAGGCAAGCAAAAAGACCAATGTTGAGCCTGTGATTGCCCGTGCGACCCGTTGGGTACGTGCAGAAGCAGACGGTATTCTGCGCTCTCACGTGCTTCTTGGACAGCGCGTGAGCAAAGGTCAGTCTCTGGCTTCAATCAGTGCGCCTACCGGTAGCGAAGAAATTCAAATCTACGCACCACAAGGCGGCATTATCATTGGTCAGCAAACCCTACCACTGGTAAACGAAGGTGATGCGATCTATCACATCGCTTTCTTTGAAGAACCAGACAAACTGGTTGAGCAGCAAGTTGAAAACTACCTCGATGAAGTGGTTGACGACTCAAGCAACGAAATCAAATGGGGCATTGGCGTGCAATAAGCGCGGAGATTCCCAACAAGAAAGGAGCGCTATGCGCTCCTTTCTTATTTTTACAAAGCCCCTAAATTTCAAACCATTAATCCATTTCGTTCAGCACCTTTCTTCTTTTCGTCGGCAAGCCAGTCCTAGTGATTCCCAACGCTGCCAAACCACGCAATTTTTACCCTGATTTAACAAAGTCCTTTCATTCTCATTTTTGATACCTGACTCAAAGTTAACCACTGTCTAAGATTTAATCGACATCAGAGGACTGACCAGAGGAAATTGAAATGAAGGGAATCGTTATAGCGATGTTGTTCACCATCACGTCGTTTTCAGTATTTGCTGGCTCCACCACATCAGGCACAACCACTACAGGTTACACCCAAACCAAATACCCTATTGTGCTCGTTCATGGCTTGTTCGGCTTTGACAGCATTGCGGGGATGGATTACTTCCACGCCATTCCACAAGCGCTGACCCGCAGTGGCGCAAAAGTGTTTGTGGCGCAAGTATCGGCGACTAACAGTTCCGAAAAACGCGGTGAGCAGTTGCTGCGTCAGGTACGTTGGGTGAAAGCAGTCACAGGGGCAAGTAAGGTGAACCTGATTGGTCATAGCCATGGCAGTCCAACCGCACGCTATGTGGCATCTGTTGCGCCACAGCACGTGGCTTCGGTCACCAGCGTCGGCGGTGTCAACAAAGGCTCTGAGTTCGCTGATGTTGTTCGCGGCACCTTCCCTCCCGGCTCTGCTGGCGAAGCGTTAGCCGTTACCGCTGCCCGCACCCTTTCTGGCTTAATCAGCCTGCTTTCAGGGGGTTCTAGCTTGCCGCAAGATCCGTTAGCTTCATTGCATTCGCTAACCACCAAAGGTTCTTTGGCGTTCAATGCCAAATACCCTGAAGGTGTGCCAACCAGCCGTTGTGGAGAGGGTTCTTACCGCGCAGCAAACGGTGTTTATTACTACTCCTGGTCTGGTACCAGCACTGTCACTAACGTATTCGATATCAGTGATCCCGTCCTTTTCGCCACTGGCCTTTTCTTCTCAGAAGCTAACGATGGCCTTGTAGGACGATGCTCAACCCATCTGGGTAAAGTCATTCGCAGTAACTACCGAATGAATCATCTTGACGAAGTCAATCAGCTGTTTGGCCTTCATCATCTTTTCGAAACCGACCCCGTTACCCTTTATCGTCAGCACGCCAATCGCCTTAAGCGTCAGGGGTTGTAAATAAGGAGACGTCTCATGCGTATCTCGTTCACCAGCTATAAAATCGCAATTCTGATCATCGCCGGGATTTTGCTGTTCGCCGCGCTTTATCTTTTCTCCGGTTCAACGGAGCAAAACACGGTCGCGAGAGCACCTTCCCACGAAGGGACAGAGGTCGATATATCTTCTGACCGTGATACGTTTGAGTACTTTCTTTCTACCTTGGGCGAGCGCGATCTCGCCCAGATCACCACAGATTACGAAGCCTTTGCTGACACCCTCAGTTTTGGCGAGAAGCAGAAGGTTCTTTTTGAGAAATACCAAGCCTATCGCCAGTCACTGGTCGGAATGTCAATGCCTGAAGGTTTATCCGGATTGAATTACCTCACATTCATTCATGAACAAACGCAGAAACTGCAATCCGAACACTTTTCCGATGCCGAGCGACAACGCATTTTCTATGAGGAAAACCTCGCCAGAGAAATGACCATTAAACGCATGCAGTTGGAAAGCATGGGGCTAGACCGGGATGCAATGAATGCACAGTGGCAAGCGGAGTTAGATCAGCTGCCACCAGACATGAAAGAGAGTTACCAAAACGCGGCTTTACTGGGCGAGATGAATGCCCTATCAGCACAGGATGACAGCGAAAAGCTTCAACAGTTGAATGAGTTAGTCGGGGAAGAAGCCGCACTCAGGTTGCAGGCCTTTGAGCAAGAAGAGGCTGAATTTAACAATCAATTCCAACAATACCTGACTGAGCGTCAGAGCCTGCTGGAGGAGAGTTATTTGTCTGACACCGAACGCGAGCAGGCACTCAGTGCGCTGAGAGAGTCCTATTTTTCCGATGAAGAAAGACGCCGTGCTGCCGCCTTAGAGCGCATTCACGACGACGAATCCAACGCTATTTAATCTGCCCGGGGCTCCTTATTCCGCCTGCGAGCCCCACTTCAGCACAGGCCATTGATACTCACCCGCCTTTTTGAAGAGCTGACTGCAAGGATTCACCACGTACACTTCATCGGCAAACAGACACATCGGCAGATCATTGATTGAATCCGAATAGAAGCTGATGTGCTCGAAATCCTCGTCTAGCGTTGCTATCCATTGCGCAAGACGGTGGACCTTGCCTTCACGAAAGGATGGAATGCCATCAGGCTTTGGTTGATATTGATCGTTCTCCACCACCAAATCGACCCCCATCGACACATCCGCCCCCAGCACCTTCGCAATGGGATGCACAAGAAAACCGAGCGATGCTGAAATGATGGCAATGCACGCACCTTCTGCCCTCAAAGTTTCAAACCGTGCTTTGGCTTCCGGATAGATATGTTCCAACATACGCTCTTGGACAAAGCGCGCAGCCAGCGCATCAACATCCGCGACAGAACAAGATGTTAACGGCGACAGGCTATACGCTAAATACCCATCAAGCTCTAACGTGCCTGCGAAGTAGGCATCCATGTACTCTTCATCTTTCTTGAGAAAATCAGGATCGCTCACCATGCCAATATCAATCAGGTATTGGTGCCAGCGGGACATGGAATCGCCTTCCACCAGTGTGTCGTCCAAATCAAACACAGCAAGATGTGCGGACATGGCTATCTCCTTGATTTAATGGGTAATGAATGGCGTTATGCTGACAATCATATTGGCACAATTTGATGACAGTGGGGCTACCGAGTGCACGATTGTGAGAAGTGAGCGGGTTAAAACCCTAGGGGCTGTTGACCTTTGGTGGTGAAATTTTGTTCTAGCCCTAAGCGTTTTAGGCGCGGCGAGGTGTGTGCCGCC